>DAHWBS010000029.1 GCA_027323445.1 Leptospirillum sp. | reverse complement strand
GGAGATTTCGGATTTGATTGTGGGGTCCGAGGCGAGACCCTCCTCTTTGGCTTCCTGCGTCAAAAGCTTCTGGTCGACCATGTGGTTCAAGACATCGGATACCGTATTCGGGTTGACGGGAGGCTGAACGCCAAGCGAGAAAAGCTTGGCCGACAGCTGGGCCGATGTGATGGAGTCGCTTCCGACTGTTGCGACGACACCTTTTTGGGGAGCTCTGTTGCAACCCGAGCTGATCGCGATTCCTGCGACAAGGGAGGCAAAGAGGATCTTTTTCAGTGGGTTTTCTGTCAACGAATGCATTGTTTTATGAAAAATGGTCAATGGGTTGTCTCCTTGGTTTTTCGAATTGAGCGTGGGAATTCGGGTTCGTCCGAAGAATCCATTGTCATGATAGAAGCTCTTCAAGTCTGGCAAGATCATCCGGGAATCCCAAAGCCGGGCCGGAAAGGGTGAAGGCCCCGTCCCTGTGAAAGGTAACCCTGTCCGGGAATGCCTGGGCGATCTTTCCCGCATTCCCGGGGGAGAGGGCGTTTTCCGGTGAAGGCTTGAGAAAGATCTCCCTGTCTTTGAGACGAACTTCCGAGAATCCCATTCTGGTGGTCATGACCCGGATTTTCGCCCCAAGGATCAATGCTCTTGCCGATCTTGGCAAGGGGCCAAAGCGGTCCTTGAGTTCGGATTCGATCTGCTCGATCTCTAAATCTTTGAAAGAATGTGCCAGACGCCTGTAAAAGTCAATGCGCAATCCGGGGTGAACCACATAATCTTCCGGAAGCCGTGCCTCTCTTCCGAGGTCGATCTTGGGCGTTTCCCGGACAATGGGTATCGCGACCGGCTCGACCCGGGTCTGAATGGCCTCCTCGACCATCTCCATGTAGAGGTCGAGACCGACCATGGAAATATGTCCGGTTTGCTGGTGACCGAGGAGGCTTCCGGCCCCGCGGATTTCCAGATCCCTCATGGCGATCTGGTATCCGGATCCGAGCTCTGTGTTGTCCTGGAGTGTTTTCAGACGTTTTTTTGCAAGTTCGGTCAGTCCTCCTTCTCCAGAAACGAGAAAATAGCAGTAGGACTGGGTTCCGGAGCGTCCAACCCTTCCCCTGAGCTGGTAAAGCTCGGCTATTCCAAAAAGGTCCGAGCGGTTGATGATGATGGTATTGGCCTGGGGAATGTCGAGACCCGACTCCACGATGGCGGTGGAGACAAGAATGCGGTAATGACCCGAAATGAAACGGTCCATGATAGTTTCCATGAGATGGCTCTCCATCTGTCCATGGGCTGTTCCGACGGGAACTCCCGGAAAGAGGCTGGAGATATAGTGGGCCATTCGGGAGATCGAGCTGACGCGGTTATGGATGAAAAAGACCTGTCCGTCCCGTGCGAGCTCCCGATCGATGGCTTCACGGATACGATGGCGGTCAAAGGGCAAAATGGCGGTCTTGATCGGTTTGCGTCCGGGGGGAGGTGTCATGATGAAGCTTATTCCGCGAAGTCCCGAAAGAGACATCTGAAGCGTTCGGGGAATGGGGGTTGCCGACAGGGTCAGCACGTCGACGGTCGGGTATTTGTTTTTGAGTTTTTCCTTGTGTCCGACACCGAAACGCTGTTCTTCGTCGATGATCAGGAGTCCCAGGTCCCGGAATATGTTCTGCGCTCCCAACAGTGCGGATGTTCCGATGATGATGTCGATCTTTCCCTCTGCCAGATCCTGGCGGAGGAGTTTTTGTTCCTTTGGGGACAGGATCCTGGAGATTTGTTCGACTCTGACGGGAAATCCGGAAAAACGTTCCTTGAACGTTTCAAAGTGCTGGAGACAAAGAAGGGTTGTCGGAACCAGAACCGCAACCTGTTTTCCATCGGCGACAGCCTTGAATGCCGCTCTCATGGCAACTTCCGTTTTCCCGAAACCCACCTCTCCAAGGATCAGGCGGTCCATCGGGGTGGGGGATTCCATGTCTTCCCGGATATCCCGGATCGCTTCTTCCTGATCGGGTGTCAGGTCATGGGGGAAGGAGTTTTCAAACTCGGAGACCATGACCGAATCCTGTGAAAAGGGAAATCCCGGAAGAGCCTTTCGTTTGGCATAGAGGTCGATGAGTTCCTGAGAGATTTTCTCGATTTCTTTTCTGACCCTGGAGCGTGTTTTTTGCCAGGAGTGTCCACCCAGTCGGTCGAGTTTTGGAGGAGAACCTTCCGGCCCTCTCCAGGGTTTCAGGAGATCGACCTGGTCGACCGGAACATAAAGCTTGTCGCCATCGCGGTATTCGACGATCAGGAATTCTCCGGGAATGGTTCCCACCTCGATTTCCCGGAGGCCGCGATAGATGCCGATCCCCTGCTGGAGGTGGACGACCGGTTCGCCTTCGGCAAGCCTGATCTGGTCCCGACGAAAGGAGGCCGCGGCCGTCCGGAAGCGTGTTTCCCTGGTGCGGTCATATTTTTTCCGGAAGAGAAAGGTATCGGAGACCATCAGCGTGTTGTCCGGAGCGATGAAGATTCCTTCTCCGATATCTCCAAGGATCGTTTCGATGGTGCCCCCCGGAGAGGAGGTGTTTTCCTGAAGTTCTGAAATGGGAGTGAAGGGAATCGCCTGATTTTCGAGGATTTCCTGGAAGCGGTCCCGTTGTCCGCGGCTGCCGAAAAAAGTGATGACTCTTATCCTGGAGGCGAGATCCCTGAGTCTTGGAATCCACGATTCATTTCTGTTGATCAGCTTTTCCGGAGAAGAAAAGAGATCGGGTGCATCCGGGTCGTCCCGGAAGACGGACAGGAGAATCCTTGAGTAGTTGCCACCGAAGGAGAAAGGGCTTTCGCCTTCTTTTGCGAACGGAAGAAAGGCTTTCTCCGGAGGGGGCAGAAACATGCGGTCTTCAGTGGGGATGGAAGCGTATGACTCGAAGACCCGCTCTTTCCAGTCGTTGATCCGGATCTCGAGGGCATGGGGATCTTCAATGAAAAGCACGGGATCGGGGGTGTAGTCGATCGGACTCGCTATATCGTCATAGAACTGTCCGATATAGCGCTCGATTCCCGGCGTCAGTGGGGTGGCCTGATGGGCTGAAAGAAAGTCCCTCAATTCTGTCGAAAAGGGACTTTGGTCTATCGGCTGCAACCATTCATGGCTTGGTGCAAGGTCCAGTTTTCCGATCGATCCCATGGATCGTTGGGTATTGGGGTCGAAGCCTCTCATGGAAGTCAGCTCGTCGTCTGTGAATTCAAGTCTGACCGGTTCTGGGCGGGAGGGGGTGTAAAGGTCGAAAATCGCTCCCCTCACAGAAAACTCTCCCGGTGCGGTGACTTGGGGAACTCTGAAGAATCCAAGGGCGATCAGAGTCTCGATCAATTCCCGCCGGTCAACAATCGATCCCTGAGTGATTTCGGAAAGGCCTCCGGAGAGAAGGCGTTTGGGAAGCGTTTTTCTGGCAATGGCGGGAAAGGTTGAGACAACGAAGGAGACCTGTCGCCTTGACAGCTCGGAGAGAACCGAGATCCTCTCGGCTCTCAGAAGATCAGGTGGACTTTCCTCTTCATAGGGGAGAATCTCCTCTTCGGGGAGAAGAAGCCCCTTCGGAGCGTCCGGGAAAAGGGAGTTGAAACTGTTGATGTCATGGTAGAGATTTCGCGCGCGGTCCATGTTGGCTGCAAGAATCCAGAGTGTTTTTTGGGGAATCTGATCGAGAATGAGCCCCGGGAGGAGAAAGGATGCTTCCGGAGGGATTCCGGAGAGAGGCGTTTCAATCCCTTGGGAAAACGTTGAAGGAAAAAGATTTTTGATTCGGGAACTCAGATTGGGAAAAAGCGTTTTCAAGGAAAGACCATTTCTATGGGCAACGTCCATATTTTTTGATGATCATCTCCACAAGACCTGTGGTCGAGGAGTCCGGAACGAGCGGGATGGACAGGACTTCGCCACCGCGTCCCAAGACGAAAGGAGCTCCGACAATGCTTGAGACCTCCCAGTCTCCTCCTTTGACAAGAACATCAGGTTTGATCGCCATGATCACCTCGAGTGGTGTCGGTTCATCGAACAGGATAACGGCATCAACCGCTCCGACGGCGGCCATGACCCGGGTCCTTCTGTCTTCCGGCACAATCGGACGGAGCGGTCCCTTGATCCGGGAAACAGAGGCGTCCGTATTCATGGCAACGACAAGAAAGTCCCCGAGACTCCGGGCTTCTTCGAGGACCTCCACATGTCCCGCATGGAGAAGGTCGAAGCAGCCGTTTGTAAAGACAATGGTTCGACCTTCCTGGCGCTGTTTTTCAAGCACCGGAAGGAGGGTGGCGAGAGTATGGATCTTTCCTTCCGAAGAGCAGGAAGAAAGGCTTTTCCTCCTGGAATCAGGCAAAGAGTTCTTCCTCCACCAGTTCGCAGACGGCATGACCAAGTGTAATGTGCGTTTCCTGAATGCGTGGCGTCATTTTTGACGGGACGACAATCGCCAGATCGGCGATTTCCTTGAGTTTTCCTCCTGTGCCGCCGGTGAGTGCAATGGTCGCCAATCCCATCTCGCGGGCTTTGTCCATGGCCTTCAGGACATTTCTGGAGTTTCCGCTCGTGCTGATTCCAATGGCGATATCCCCTTTCCGACCATGGGCCTCGACTTCCCTGGAGAAAATGTCTTCATAGGCGTAGTCATTGGAAATGCTGGTGAGCGTGGCCATGTTTGTTCCGAGTGCAATGGCAGGAAGACCTTTTCGGTCCTTGTAGAAGCGGCTGACAAGCTCTCCCGCGATATGACAGGCATCCGATGAGCTTCCCCCGTTTCCAAACAGGAGAACCTTTCCCCCCTGACGGTAGCAGGAGACGATCATGTCAACGACCTTTGCCAGTTGTGGAAGGGAGTCTTTCATGAAAGCCTCTTTGACGGAAAGACTTTCCTGAAAGATGAATTTCATTTTCGAAATGCGTGTTTCATCAAGTGACTGGCTCAAGAGTGCTTCTCCTCTGGGTTGTATTCCGGTCGACCCTGGTCGATCCAGTTGCGGCAGGTGATGAGGGCCCTGGACATCTTTTCTATGGATAGACGGATGACTTCATCGTCATGCCGGGTGGAGAGGAAGAACGCCTCAAACTGTGAAGGGGGAAGATAAATTCCCTGCTTCAGGCATTCATGGAAGAAGACCCTGAACAATGCTGTATCCGATCGTGAGGCGGATGTCCAGTCAACAACGGGGTCCGGAGTGAAAAACAGGGTCATCATTGATCCCATGCGATTGACCGTGGCGGGCAGGGAGAGTCGACCGATGATTTCCCTGAGTCCCTGGGAGAGTTTCCGGCCTTGTTCTTCAAGTTGGGAATAAAGGGCAGGAGTCTTGAGCTTTTGGATTGTTGCCAGACCGGCGGCCATGGAGACGGAGTTTCCTGAAAGGGTGCCCGCCTGATAGACAGGGCCTTCAGGGGAAATATGGGACATGATTTTGTCGGAGGCTCCGTATGCGCCGACGGGAAGACCTCCGCCAATGATTTTTCCGAGGGTCGTGATATCGGGCTCCATGGAAAAAAGAATTTGTGCTCCTCCATAGGTCTGCCGGAACCCGGTCATGATTTCATCGGCGATCAACAGAGCTCCGTATTTTTCTGAAAGGCGCCGGAGTTCCCTGAGAAACTCCTCATCAGGAAGGACAACGCCCATATTGCCGCTTACAGGTTCAATGATGGCACAGGCAATCTTGTCCCCTTCGGCTGAAAAAAGAGTTTTGAGAGCTTCGGTGTCGTTATAGGGAAGAGTCAATGTTTCGCGGGCAATTTCGGGAGGGACTCCGGCGGATGAGGGAATTCCGAATGTGGCACCTCCCGAGCCGGCCTTGACGAGAAGGGAGTCGGCATGACCATGGTAGGCTCCCTCAAACTTCAGGATCTTTGACCGGCCGGTGACGCCCCTTGCCAGACGGATCGCGCTCATCGTGGCCTCCGTTCCGGAATTGACAAACCTTAGCCGGTCAACTGAAGGGAGGGCAGAAACGATCATTTCTCCGAGATGGAGCTCATCTTCGGACGGCGCACCAAAACTGATTCCCCGATCGATGGCCGCATGCAAGCGTTCGAGAACGTCCGGATCTCCGTGTCCCAGAATATGTGGTCCATAGGAGAGAACGTAGTCGTATACTCATTCCCGTCAACGTCTGTCAGCCGGCATCCTTTTGCGCTCCTGATGAAGGGCGGGATTCCTCCGACCGCTCCGAAAGCCCGGACGGGGCTACTGACTCCTCCGGGGAAAATCGTCTTTGCCCTGCGGTACAATTCTTCTGAGCGTGTCAATGAGCCTCCTGCTGGTCAATGTATGTCGGATGGATCCGATGATATGGTCCGCCATTATAATCGAACCCCGGAAGCTTGGAAAGACTTCCGGAAGCGGTAATGAAGATATTATGAAAGAGTGGGGCAGGAGAGGGGCTCTCTTACTCTTTTCCATATTGTGCGTTACAATATCATTGAGGGAGCGGGGTAAGTTTCCCTTTTCGCATCCGATTTACTCCGGTGATAATGGGAGATATATTTCAGGAACTCCTTTGTGATAATCCCGGGATGCCCGGTGATCAAAATAATGAGATGGAGGTCGGGAATGACAAGTCATCAGGCAATCAGTGAGACCATTAATCGGCTAAGAACTGCATTTGAAGACGGGAGCAGCGTGGACAGTGGCCTATGGGAAAAGGTGGTTGAGGCCCTTGATAATGGAGTCAGCGCCGGATGGCTCTCTCAGGCCGAGGGAGACGATTTGCGGGAGAGGCTGTCCGAACTTGAAGACGAGATGAAGTCCCTGGAAAACTTCTGATTAACCGGAGAGACGGGTGAAGGATTATTATCGGGAACGTGCAGCCCTCAGGCGACGACTGGAAGAGATGGTGTCGGAAAGCCGGAAGGGAATGGAGTATGCCCTCGAACGCATGTTCTTGATCCAGCCCGAGTCCTATATATTGTTCGATGAACGTTATTCCGAGCTGTTGCGTCTGTTTAGTTGCCTGTTGAGGGAGCTTGATGATGTGAACTCCTGGGGAGCCCTTCTTCAAATCCAGAGAAGGGCCGGATTTTTGGAAGAGCGTTTTGAGGATGTGGACTGTGTGTTGTGGAATCGCCCGAGGAAATCCAGATCAAGGATTTCCTGGAGCCGGTTCTTTGGTCATGCAACCGGATCTGGAGGAGAGGATGCGAGGAGTTCTTCCGGGTCGGCGCCGGAACTTAGCCACTCCGAGGCATGCATGGTGCTTGGTGTCGAGGTGACGGCGACTTTGACGGAAGTGCGCCATCGTTTCCGGCTTCTGGTGAAGAATCTTCATCCGGATGTGCGACATGGAGACAGAAGTTCCGAGGCGGAGATGAGAAAAGTCATTGAAGCTTATAATGTTCTAAAAAGCATTCTCGGAGAAGAGTCGCGTGGAGGTGGCTGAGTGTCGAATTGACTTGGAATCCCGGACCATGATAGTGTCAAACTCCATAAGATTCACTGGTGATTAACAGAATGTTTTATTTCGCCCTGGCAAAGGGTTGATGCGTTATCGGTCCTTATTTTATGGGCTGGACGCTACTTTTGTCTCTTGGATCTGTTTTGGTCAGGGGCTCAGGGTTCGGGTCGTGTATGGCCCTTTCCATGGCGACATGAGCGGAGGTTTGCCTTCCACTCGATCTCCACGAGGTTGTCCATCGAGCATTTCCAGCGTTTTTTGTGATCCGTTAGGATCTGGTCAGGCTGACCAGATTTAAAAAGTCGTGTCGCATTGACCGGCTCAATTCATTATTGATCTCGTTCGGATCTGAAGGTCCTGGGCGTTGATGAAGGAGATGTCTCATGTCAGAAGGTGCTGGGGTAGAGGTTAAACCGTCGTCTGCCGGTGCTGGGGTAGTCAAGGATTCTGAAACATCCGAGGCCACCAGGCAAAAGGTGGTTACCCCCGAATATATGTTTTTTGAGGCTCCGCGGGAGCGGGCGTTCATTACCGGTTCCGAGGCTGCCAAAGAAGCAATCCGTCGTGCAAATGTGGACGTGGCCATTTCTTATCCGATTACGCCCCAGAGTGAGACGATGCAGCAGGTTGGCGCTCTCTGGGCTGAAGGATATGTGAAGGAATATTACCGTGGAGAAGAGGAAATTGGCGTGATGTCCGCCATTGCCGGTTCTTCCAGGGCGGGTGCCCGTTCCCTGACGGCAACGGCAGGGCCTGGTCTCATGCGTGGCATGGAAGTTGTCGCTTCCTGGCCCGGAGGCAGAATGCCGATCGTGCTCCTGATCATGTGCAGGGTCATCAATGCTCCTCTTTCCATCCAGCCGGACAATGCCGAGCTGGCCTACCTCATCAACACCGGAAACATCGTCTTCCACGCAGAAAACCAGCAGGATTTCTTTGACTACACCCTGAAGGCCTTCATTATTTCCGAGCGCCCGGAAGTCACCTTGCCGGTAGCGGTGGCGGTGGACGGTTTCTTTGTCACCCACGCTCGCGGATATGTAATGATGCCCTCTAAGGATATCAAGCTTCCGCCAAGAGATCCTTATCATGAAGCCGTTCCGGTGATGGACAACGAAAATCCGCCTGCACGTCTTTCCAGGGACGCGCCGATCCAGAAGTCCAACTTCATCAGCTATCATGTTCATGCCTCTTGGCAGCAGGAAGTCTGGGCAGCGGTTGAGCGGTCCAGGAAATATATCGACATGTACATGGGTGGTCTTGTCGAAATCGTCAATCCGGATGCAGAGACCATCGTGATCGCCTCAGGTAGCGCAGTCTCCCAGTCCAGGGAAGCCGTTCGTCAGGCCGAGGAAGATCTGGGCGAGCGTATCGGATTGATCAAGATTCGTTCCTTGAGACCATTTCCGACAAAAGAACTCAGGGATGCCTGCAAGAACGCAAAAAGAATCATTGTTCCTGAGTTTAACTGTGTGGGATGGCTCTATAGGGACATTGCCGCGGCCCTCTATGGTCATTCAAAGGCCGAGATCATTCCTGGTCCACGGGTTTTCGGCGGAATCTCGCTCCCGACGGAAATGATTCTCCAGTACATCTTTCCGGACAAGAAGTTCGTATTTTAAAGTTGTTCTCCGGGCTATTTGCCCGGAACAGTCCCCTTGTACGTGTCCAGAAGAGTTTCGTGGTTTTGTGGGCAGAGGGGATCTCAAAATCGGAATGAACGGATGATATTTCTTTAATATGGATAAAAGTTTTTTAACAGGTCACTCTGGAGGAATAACTAATGAGTATGGATAATCTGAAGATCTCGCCAGCCCTCGAAAAGTATATGACAAAGGAATATCGGGATCTGGTCGAGCGCGGACCTTATGGCAAGCAGAAAAAAGTTTCTGAAATGGGAACATTCAAGGAAATCATCGAAGAGCACCCTATGTGTGCAGGATGTGCAATGACCCTGTTCATCCGTCTGACCATGATTGGTCTTCCGAATCCGGAACATACAATCCTTGTTGGAACAGCGGGATGTGGTCGACTGGCTTTGTCCCAGACATCGATTCCCTTCATCTATGGCAACTACGGTGATACAAACGCAGTGGCTTCCGGTTTGAAACGCGGACTGGAAATGCGTTTTCCCGAACAGCCGAAAGATGTTGTCGTCATGGCAGGTGACGGTGGATTGGCCGACATCGGTTTTTCGACCGTGCTGCATTCATGGTTCCGGAAGGAAAAGTTCACCACGATCATGCTGGATAACGAGGTTTACGGAAACACCGGTGGCCAGGAATCGGGAATGACCGAACGTGGTGCAATCCTCAAGATGGCCCCCAAAGGCAAGAAGTATGAGAAAATGGACATGCTTGGTCTCGCAAAGACAGCCAACGTTCCCTACATTGTCCGCATGACTGTAACCAATCCGACAAGAGTTGCGTCTGTTGTCAGGAAAGCTGTTCTGATCGCCCGGGAAATTGGTCCTACCTTTATTCAGGCCTATACGTCCTGCAATATCGAATATGCCATTCCGACTCCAAAAGTCATTGATGACGCCAAGAGCCTTGAAGCAGAGCGTTACGGGTTCCAGGAGTTCATCTCCGATGAAGCGAAGGCATTTCTTGAATCAATCGAACCAAAGAAAGCCAAGGCAACCAAATCAACTGAAGATTAATTGGCCGTTTCAAGTCAGGTAAAGGAGATTTCATGAACAAGGAACGCTATAACATCAGAATGGCCGGTATCGGTGGTCAGGGAGTTGTTACCGCATCCCACATTCTCAGTAATGGAATGGTGATCATGGGCGGGGAAAGCACTCTGGTGCCATTTTTTGGCTCGGAAAAGCGCCTTGCACCGGTCGAAAGCTATGTCAGGATTGCAAATGGAAAAATCTATGAAATCGGGGAGATCATCTACCCGAACCTGATCATGATCTTCCATCCTCAGGTGATTACCCATGGCAAGTCCTACACCATGCCTTTCTATTCCGGATTGAAACCAAGCGGTGTTGTTCTGATCAATTCCGAGACGCCGATCAATCTCGTTGCCGATGAGGAAAGAGAATTGATGGAGCGAAATGCCAGGGTCTATTACCTTCCAGCCACCCAGATCTCAAGAGAAATTGCCGATACGGACCTTGCCACCAATATGGCAATGGTTGGTGCTGTCAGTGCCATTATGGGCATTCCGGACCTGCCGTCCCTTGAGCAATCGGTCAAGGAACGTTTCCTTGGAAAGGGTTTTGTGGTTTCAGGCGGAACGGCAGCTTTGGACAACGTGATCGAGCGCAAGTTCGCCAAAAAAGAACAGCTGTTGAAGAAGAACATGGAAGTCATTGTTGCCGCTTATAATTTTGCAGTCGAACATGGCTGGGCAAAGGTGAAAGACAAGGTTCAGGCTTAATCAAATTTTAGAGGGAGAGGTGACTCAAGATGTATCTTGTTGCCCATGTTGATACTTCAATCTGTTCGGAGACAGCCTGCAAGCTTTGTACGCAGTTCTGCCCGGAGACCAATACAATTCTCTATGACAACGACAAGAAGACGGCATTTGTCGCCGTTGATCGTTGCAAGGCATGCGAAATTTGCGTGAGCATCTGTGACACGATGGCAAAGCATCATGCCATCAAGATGATCATGATCACCGAACTTGAAAATCCGTTCGAGATGAACAAGGCTGGATTCAATCCGGCGAAATGGAAGGAACTTCCTGAAACGGTTGTTCTGGAGAAAGTCGCCAAGTAATATTTTGTCGAAATCCGGGGAAAGACTGTTTCTTGTGAATTCGGGAAACAGTCTTTCTGTCTTTGCTTTTTCTTTATTGTTGGGGTTTGTGCGTGGAAGCGGTTGAAATCAGTGATCCGGAAAAAATCAGGGAAATCCTGAAAGGGATTGTTCTCGAAGGAGATGGTTTCACGACCGATTGCCTTCTTGTGGATGTGTATGAAGCAGGGTTGACTTATCCTGACTATTTCAAGGCAACAGGAGAAGATTCAAAAGCTTTTTTGAACGGACTGGCTCCAGCCTGGGAATCTTACCATTTGCGTCAGGGAAAGAAAGTCTTCATGGTTTATGGATCCGGTGCAAAGGGTCGCAGATTGCACACAACGGAGACTCCCTGAAAATGAACCTTTTTGACAGAGAAAATCAATGGCGGTTTTCATCCATTGCGCAAAGGAAAAAAACAGGACCTCTTGAAGGCGAAGATCAAAGTATCGCTGAATTGATGGATCTCCATCCCGAACTGGAACCTTTCTGGGCGCTTGGCGAGGGCTCGGCATCTCCCCAGGAGGTGGACGGGGTGATTGTCAATCCTTTTGTCCATTTGATGTTCCACCTTCAGGTCCAGAACCAGATCGAGAAAGAGTATCCGCCAGAAGTGAAGATGGCTTTTCTTCGGCTTGTGGAGCAGGGATTGACTGATCATGAGGCCCTTCACGCCATCATCGGAGTCTTTGCAGATATTGCCTTCAGGGCGACAAGAAGGGCCCAGTCGTTTGACGAGACGGAATATGTGTCGAGTCTCTCAAGGTTGACTGTTGGATAAATCGTCCGGCCGGCAGGCTGTCGATAACCCGCCGGAAAAGTTTTATCGCTCCATCCTTTCGCCTTAGGGGCAGTAAGACAGAGATCTGTTTCTTTTGCTGACGCCGGCAGAAGATGCCGCTTCCGATCCGAGATCATGAATGTCGGCGCAGAAGTGGAAAAGGAGCGGGAGCCCAACGTCTCCCAGCTTGTTTTGAGGCTCGGGCTGGAGCCTCCGGGATAGCCCCAAAAGTCTTCGGTGGTTGCGCCGGGGAGCAGTCCAAAAGCGTGGAGTTATTGAGAACCATAACGGATCGGTCCAAGATATGGCTTTCTAGCTTGGCTGATATGAACTAATATAACAAAACTTTATTTATAACAGAGTGTGTCCTTTCTATTTTTATCAAATAAGGAACTGAAGCCATGCGGTGCAGGGATTTGCTCCTCATGCCGCAACATTGTTTTCCCGTAATGCCAAAATGGTGATGGCATTTTTGATTGTCAGTAATCCAAACATTGAAGGAGAACACCATGGGAACCCATGAAAATCCCAACGTCCCCCAAATCGGGACAGCGAATAAAAAAGGTCAGATCATCACAGCCCCGGAAGAGATTTTCTTCACATCTGAGAGGACACAGGCCTTTCTGACAGGATCCGAAGTCATCAAGGAAGCCGTAAAGAGAAGCAGTGTTGATTTTTCCGTTGCCTATCCGATTACCCCCCAGAGTGAAGCGTCTTCCCTGGTTGGAGAACTGTATGCGGACGGATATGTTGGCGATTATATGAGAGGTGAGTCCGAATTTGCCGTTATGGGCCAATGTGCCGGAGCGGCCTTTGGCGGGGCCAGGGTCTTTACAACAACAGCCGGACCCGGAACCCTGAGAGCTTTTGAGAATTTTCCGATGTGGGCCGGTGCCAGACTTCCGATCCAGGTTGTCTTTACTGTGCGCGGAGTAAACTCTCCTCTCACGATTCAGCCGGATACGCTGGAAATTGCCTTCATGCTCGAGACCGGAATGCTCCTGTGGCACGCCGAAGATGCGCAGGATCTCTTTGATTTCATGATGAAGGGCTACATCGTTGCCGAACTTCCGGAAGTCCATCTCCCGATCGGTGTCATTTGTGACGGGTTCTTTGTGACCCATACAAAGGATGTGGTCAACATGACTCCCGAGAATGTTGCCCTTCCCCACTATAATCCCTATGCGAATCCGACCCCTGTGATGGACATGGAAACCGCGCCGATTCGTCATATGCGTGATCCGTTCATCATGAAATCAAACTATATTTCCTACATGACCCATGCCAGCTGGCAGCTTGAGGTCAAGGCGGCAATGGAACGATCCAGGAAGATGACCAGAAAGCTTCTGAACGGTCTGATTGAGGTTGAGAACCCGGATGCCGAAATCCTCCTGGTTTCCTCCGGGACAGCCGTTTCCCAGTCAAGGGAAGCGATCCGCCTGTTCCGGGACAAGGGTGTCAAGGTTGGTCTCGTCAAGATCAAGACCATAAGACCCTTTCCCAAAGAAGAGATTCGGGAAGCGACAAAAAATGCCAAGTATATTTTTGTCCCCGAATTCAATGTCGCCGGCTGGATGGCAAGGGAAATCGCCTCAGTTGTCGAAAGAAACGAAAGGGTTATTGCAGGACCTCACGTCGCCGGCGGTATGACCATGCCTCCAGAGGTCATTGTTGAAGAAGTTGAGAGAACAATAGCCAGAATGAATAAAAAGTAACGTCAAGCGGGAAACAATGATTTAAAAAATATAGTCACTGAGGAGGTTTTCAATGAGCAAAGAAAAAATTGTCATTAATCCTGAGTTCTGGGACATTATTCCTCAGGATTACCGGGATCTCGTCGATCACGCCACATATGGCAAAAGTGATCGTGGCTGGAAAGATGTCGGATCCTCCACAGAGTTGATCGCAGAGCATTCTCTTTGTGCCGGATGTCCTGAGTCGATCGCCTTCAGACATATCATGGCCTCGATTCCGGCTCCGGAAGATACGGTCATGGTTGGTTCGACCGGATGCACGAGTCTCGTTTTCCCGATGGTTGCGGTCCAGAACATTCACTCGCTGTTTGGAAATCAGAACGCAATCGCCACCGGCCTTAAAAGAGCTTTGGCCTATCGTTTCCCCAATCAGGTCAAGGATGTTATCGTCCTTGCCGGTGACGGAGCGACCGTGGACATCGGTCTTGATATGACCTTGCAATCCTGGTTTCGTCAGGAAAAGTTCACCACCATCTGTTTTGACAACGAACTCTATGCGAATACCGGCGGTCAGGAGTCCGGACTGATGCAGAAAGGATTCGTCGCAAAGATGGCTCCTCAGGGGAAGAAGTTCGAAAAAGTCAGACTTCCGGAAATTGCCAGAGAGTCCGGCTGTGCCTATGTGGCTGTTTTGACGACCAGCAAGCCGAGTCTCGTGGAACGGGTTGTGAAGCAGGCTGTATTGATTGCCCGCGAAATCGGACCGACCTATCTCCAGATCTATACCCCCTGCATTCTGGAAATCGGAAAGCAGAGCATGGAAGGTCTCCAGGAGATGAGGGATTCCGAGTCAGCTGGTGAGCGGTTCAAGTTCCGGGAATTTATTACCCCTGAAGCACAAGCCTTTATCGATGACATGAATGCGAAGAAAAAAGCGGACAAGTTGGCAGCCTCTGCAAACAACTGATTGATCCGACTTTATTAAGGAGAGAACATGAAAACCAGAATCAATGTTCGTATGTCAGGATTGGGCGGTCAGGGTGTTGTGACCTCCGCTCATATTCTTGCAATGGCCGCTTCCAAGGAAAATCTGTTCGCCATCAGCAACCCGTTTTTCGGGGCTGAAAAGCGAATGGCTCCGGCGGAGGCTTATGCCCGTATCGGTCCAGAAAAAATCTACGACCGCGGAGAACTGGTTTTTCCGGATGTGGTTATGGTCTTTCATCCTCAGGTGATCACCATGGGCAAATCCTATACGATGCCATTTTTTTCCGGATTGAAAAAGAATGGGATTGTAATCATCAATGACGATATCGATCTTTTGAGCGATGCGGAAAAAGAAGGTCTCGCCAATCTCAATGCTCTCGTTTTTTATGTTCCGGCTACAAAGATTGCCCATGAAGTTGCAGGAACGGAACTGGCAACCAATATGGCAATGATCGGCAGTCTTGTTGGATTGACGAACGTTGTATCGATGAACGCGCTTGATCTGGCCCTTCAGGACCGTTTTGGCAAGAAATATGTTGCATCCGGTGGTACAGCAACCCTTGATGAGGCCATCAAAAAGAAATTTGCCAAAAAAGAGATGCTTCTTCAGAAAAACCTTGAGACAATCCGGCAGGGATTCGATCGAGCGGTAGAATTTGCAAAAAATGCGCACTATACGCCCATCATGATGGCTTAACCAAAGGCGGGAAAACTCAATGTATTATGTAGCAGAAATCAATGAAGAAGCCTGTGTGGCCAACAAAGGATGCAGACTCTGCATCATGTACTGTCCTGAAGCAAACTGCATCATGATGAATGATGAAAAGAAAGTCGCTTTTGTTGTGGAATCCCGTTGCAAGGGTTGCGAGCTCTGCGTTGTTGTTTGCGATGCAGCCAAGCATAAAGCTATTACGATGCAGGATCGTTAGGGTTCCCCGTTGGATTTCTGGAACAATAAAGGGGAGAAGGCATGAGCGAAATGAAGGATGCACTGGACAAGGTCAGCGATGCAATGGACCAGTTCATGTTCTTGCTGGATGCCCAGATTCGGGATCTTGAAAAATCCGGGGCGTCTCCTGATGATTTGCGAGCTAAAATGGTTTCCTTCGTAGCCATACGCGATAGCGGGAAGATGTATCTGGATTGGGCAGATTATTACTCCAAAAAAATATTTGGTGATCCGGATGGATCAGAAAACGAGATTGATCTTTTGCAGCACGAAGATCTCGCCTGAGTCTCTCTGACAGGTTTTAAGGAAATCTTTACAATGGCATGGAAAAGGGCAATGACTTCGGTCGTTGCCCTTTTTTTATTTAAAGCAAGGAGAAATCGGATAAGAAAAAGAGCTATCTAGAATTTGAGGTTGAATCCATCGGAGCTGCAATTTTGTAAATGAGGGATGTAGAGAAGATGGCTTAAAAAATGGCCTTGGCCCATTTTGTGGACAGGATAAAGAGTTCTTTTAGATCCGGGATGCGGGGAGGAAAGAGAGTAAAAAAAGAGAGTGGGAGAATAAGAAAGAGGGGATTATGAGCTGAGTCAGAATCCCCTCTCCGAACCTTCTGGACGTTATTTACAGATCGCTGAGGCTTCCATTTTGTAAACCTGAACGAGCAGGAAGAAATCTCTGACATTTAATTGTGTCTGGACGTCGGTCATGGTGCCGCTCTGGCACTGGGACAAGAGAGCTTCATTGGCCTTCTGGGTCAGATCTTTGGGAGATGTGATGTGGAAGAGACCATAGTCACTGGTTACCGTTGCATGG
>DAHWBS010000028.1 GCA_027323445.1 Leptospirillum sp. | reverse complement strand
AAGCTGTCCTACAAGGCCTTCCAGAAGAACTTCGGAAAAAGCGTGGGGAATCGTGCCCCGGGACTGTTCATGAACCTGTTGCGCCGCAAGGCTGAAAGCGCCGGTGGCCGGGTTCTGGAGTTCTCGACGCGAACGACGCGCCTCTCTCAGGTCTGTCATGAATGCGGAACAATCTTGAAGAAGCGGCTGTCGCTCCGGTGGCACCGCTGTCCCTGCGGGATCGGGCCCGTCCAGAGGGATCTGTACAGCGCCTATCTGGCCCGACATGTAGAAAACGGAATCCTTTCGACCGAATCGGCCCGCGAGGGCTGGCGCGCTGCGGAATCGCTGCTGCGGGAGGCGGTCGAAAGAGTGAAGCAAACGGCGAGTGGCAAGGTCCGTCCTGCCTCCTTCGGCTTCTAGCCGGAGTCGGAGCCGTTCCTCCCGGAAGTCCGGTTGTGGAAGGGGAAGATTCGGGACGTCGTAGCCGAAAGGCGAGGGCCCGGAAGACCTTTTCCAATCACGGACAGAACCCCCCGAATTCATTCGTGGGGAGATTCAGCTTTTACAAAATAACGATGTTTCTAAGTAATTCTTCATGTTACTCGCACGACCACGTCAAAGTCGCCCCCACCGGAGTCGGAAAAGGCTTCTTTCCGTTCGGAACTGACTGTGAGACTTCGTCGCTCGATTCGGCCGTGGCTTTTATCAAGGGTCGAAAATGTCTGTCGAGGGGGAAAGCCTCCTCCTTTTTAAGACTGGCGTGTCCTTTCACTGCCCAGGATAGAGTTGGACGACTTTGACGTGATCATGCACTCCCTACACACCCTGCACACTCTGTCTTGACTAGAATGGAGGTGGGGAGTACCATTTTTTTAGAAGGTTAGTTGTCCTGAATTGGGCCTTATCCAAGGAGACGCGTCATGATGGACAAATTTACAGAAAAAGGTCGTAAAGTCATCATTATGGCAAGGGAAGAGGCCGAGAAGCACCAGAATGATTATCTTGGCACTGAACATATTGTTCTGGCTCTTGTGCGAGAGCAAGACGGAATACCCGTCTCTGTCCTCAAAAGGATGGGGTTGACTCCCGAACAGATCCGAATGGAAATTGAGCGCAATCTTTTGGGTGGCACATCAACGCTCACTTTCGGAGAGCTTCCCTTGACCCCGCGAGTCAAGAAAGTCATCGAATACGCTGTCGATGAAGCCCGCTTGCTGGGACATACCCATATAGGAAGCGAACATCTGCTTCTTGGCGTGCTCCGGGAAGAGGATGGAATCGGGGGAAAGATCCTGCGGGCGCTCGGTGCCAACCTGATGGCGGCCAGACAGTTGACCGCGAGTCTCCTCAAGCGTGCAAACTCTGGATCTGCGAAGGAAAAGGAACGCAAGAGCAATACTCCGGCACTTGATGATTTTGGCAGGGATCTGACACAGATGGCTGCCGAGAATCAACTCGATCCCGTTATCGGAAGGACTGAGGAAATCGAACGCGTTCTCCAGATCCTCGGGCGGAGGGGAAAGAACAACCCCATCCTTATCGGAGAATCCGGAGTCGGGAAGACAGCCATTGTTGAAGGACTCTCTCAAAAGATCATCGCGGGAGAGGTTCCTGATAATCTTTTAAACAAAAGAGTCATTGCACTGGATCTGGGCTCCCTTGTTGCCGGCACCAAGTATCGCGGCCAGTTCGAGGAAAGACTGAAAATCGTCATGAAGGAAGTGGTGACAGCCGGGAATATCATCATTTTTATCGATGAGCTTCACACTCTTGTTGGGGCAGGTGCGGCAGAAGGATCAATCGATGCCTCCAACATGCTGAAACCGGCCTTGTCCAGAGGCGAGATACAATGTATCGGAGCCACGACACTTGACGAGTACAGGAAATATATAGAAAAAGACGGAGCCTTAAAACGCCGCTTCCAGCCCATTCAGGTGAACGAGCCTCCAGTTGAGGAAGCTGAACGGATCATTATGGGACTCAGGGATCGTTATGAAGAGCACCATGGAGTCCAGATTACCGATGCTGCCATACACGATGCGGTGACATTGGCCCAACGCTATGTTACGGACCGCTTTCTTCCCGACAAGGCGATCGACATCATTGACGAGGCTGGTTCAAGGGCCAAGCTCAAGAGTTTTTCCCTTCCGGATGAACTCAAGGGTCTCGATCAGGAGTTAAAGCGCGTCATCAGGGACAAGGAAAAAGCGATTCGGGTCCAGAATTTCGAGGAAGCGGTCAGGCTTCGTTCCGAAGAGGATGCGCTCAAAAAGCAGTCCGAAGAGGAAAAGCTTCGCTGGAAGACCGAACAGGAACAGAATAAACCTGTCATTGGTCCTGAAGAAATTTCCGTCATCGTTTCAAAGATGACCGGAATTCCTCTTTACAAGATAGAAGAGCAGGAAAGCCAGAAGCTTCTGAAGCTCGAATCCGAGATGCATCAGAGGATCGTCGGGCAAGATGAGGCCATTTCCGCCATTGCCCGCTCGATAAGACGCTCCCGGGCCGGAATCAAGGGGGAGAAGCGTCCAATTGGATCGTTTATCTTTCTGGGGCCGACTGGAGTCGGAAAGACAGAGCTGGCCCGAACGCTTGCAGAGACCCTTTTTGGAAATGAGGAAGCCCTCATCCGGGTAGACATGTCGGAATATATGGAACGCTTCAACGTTTCCAGGCTGACGGGAGCTCCTCCCGGATATGTCGGCTACGAGGAAGGTGGACAGCTGACAGAACGGGTGAGACGCAGACCTTATTCGGTTGTGCTGTTTGATGAAATCGAAAAGGCTCATCCAGATCTTTTCAATGTCCTTTTGCAGATTCTTGATGACGGATATATTACGGACAGCCTTGGAAGAAAGATCGACTTCAAGAATACCGTCCTGATCATGACATCCAATCTTGGTGCACGTTCCATTGAAAAAGAGGGCAGCCTGGGATTTCAGCGTGAAGGACTTGATTCCAAGGAAAAGTTCGTCAAAAACTCCATTCAGGATGAACTCAAGAGAACCTTCAATCCTGAATTTTTAAACAGAATTGACGATATCGTTGTCTTCCACCCATTGACCGAGGTGCACCTCGAGGCCATTGTCGATCTCAGGATTGAAGACCTGAACAAACGGCTTGTCGAAAAGGGCATTTCTATCACATTAACTCCGGAAGCCAGAAAGTGGCTGGTCAAGGAAGGGTTTGAGGCCCATTATGGCGCAAGACCGATGAGAAGGGCGATACAGCGACATATTGAGGACAGACTTTCCGAAATGATCATCTCGGGACAGTTCAAGGACCCAAAGAAAATCCGGGTAGAGCTCAGAGAAGGACATCCTGTCTTCATCGAAGAAGATATGATGGCTCAAGTCGGCTGAGAGGGATTATTAAAAGACATTGAAGCTTCTTGGGATAGAAACCTCTTGTGACGATACCTCTGTGGCCCTGGTCGATGAGACCGGGGCCACTTTGTTTCTGGAGACGCTGGGTCAGGAAACCCTTCACGAGCGTTACGGCGGGGTTGTCCCTGAACTGGCTTCAAGGGCTCATGCCCAAATTCTCCCGACTCTTGTTCAAAAAGCCTTTCAAGAAACCGGTACCAATACCTCCGACCTTCTGGCCATTGCCGTTACCAGAGGACCGGGACTTTCAGGTTCTCTTCTCGTAGGCGTTTCTTTTGCAAAAGGCCTTGCCTTTTCCCATTCGCTTCCCATTGTTCCGGTCCATCATGTCATAGCCCATCTCCGGGGGGCATTCGACCGGGTTTCTGATCTTCGAGGAAAAACATTGGGCCTCGTTGTATCCGGGGGCCATACCCACCTCTATGACGTGACCCGTTGGCCAAAACTCAAGCGGATTTCCCGAACGGTTGATGATGCCGCAGGCGAAACATTCGACAAGGGAGGTAAGCTCATGGGTCTGCCATTTCCTGGCGGTCCCTCAATTGAGCGGATGGCAAAATCCAATACCCGTCCGACCTTTCCTCTGACGAAAGGCCCTATTCGCACCGAAGATCCGATGAACTTCAGTTTCAGCGGGATGAAAACAGCTTTTTCCCTGAAACTTCGACAAGCCTTGCTCTCCACGGATGGATCCTTGTCAGCTGAGGATCAGGCATTGTGGTCGGATTCCTTGCAAACGGCGATTCTGGATCACCTCTTCAGCCGGATCAATAAAGTCATCGAATTGGAGTCTCCCGAAACGTTTCTGCTGGGAGGCGGTGTTGCCATCAATCAGGTCCTTCGTGAGCGGATGGGAGCATTATGTCAAAAACATGGAATCAACCTGCTGATGGCTCCCCCAAAACTCTGCGGAGATAATGC
This sequence comes from Leptospirillum sp., assembly GCA_027323445.1. Classification (GTDB taxonomy): domain Bacteria; phylum Nitrospirota; class Leptospirillia; order Leptospirillales; family Leptospirillaceae; genus Leptospirillum. The sequence continues at coordinate 12,399 of DAHWBS010000028.1, read as the reverse complement.
TCTCTCAATCGCCCAGATCGGTCTTGACTCCATGCTACAAGGGCTTTTTACCCCATTTCCTTATCGGGATCTTTCGGTTCAGGCCAGATGGGACCCTTCCGAGTAGTCGTCTCTATCGCCCTTCCCGTTAACCTCCGATCTCTTCTCCTTCTTTACAGTCTTGTCTTTCTTATAAAAAACTCCGGAACCAGGCAAATTTCTGCCTCTTGAGCCATAAAATGAACGGCGGATATTTCCTTGACAACCAGCCAATGTGGGGTCAGTATCCTTCTTGAAAAGTTTTTTAAAAGGAGGGGAAAATGCCAGTGACATGGATCCTATCGGCAAACCGGGTATTGGCGACCATTTATCAGAGTCAGGGGAGTGGACAGGAGTGGACTCTCGTAAAATCGCTTGAGCATCCGGAAGGAAAGCTTAAAAACAATGAAATGACAAGCGATGTTGGAGGGAGAAACAACACCGCCTCCGGACAGGGATCCCGTCCAGTTGTAGAATGGTCGACATCGCCTCATGAGGCAGATTTGACGCATTTTGCCAAGATCATTGAAAAAGAGTTGTCCGATGGCAGGACCCATCAGAAGTATGATCGACTTGTCCTTGTGGCACTTCCCGAGTTTCTGGGCAAATTGCGCAGTTGTCTCGACTCAAGAATTCAGGAAAAAATCCTGGTAGCCATCAGCAAGGATTATTCGGGGCTTTCGCCAAAGGAGCTCAGAGAGAAAATCAGCTCTGCAATCCTCGTCTGACCACACATCTAAGCGGTCAACCCCTGAGTGGCTGAACTCTTTATCCGGACTGGTTCAAAAAATTCTCGGAGGGGGTTGATATGGCTCTCTTTTTAGACCGGAATGATGCGGCCGTAAAACTTTCAAAAAAACTATTGCCTTATAAGGGGACGTCTCCTCTGGTGGTCGCCATTCCCAGGGGAGCGGTTCCAATGGGAGAGATCATTGCCGAGAGCCTTTCAGGCGAACTCGACATCGTTCTGGTCCGGAAGATTGGAGCGCCGAACCATTCCGAGTTTGCCATCGGGGCTGTGGACGAGTCGGGGTGGACATACATCTCCGGCGATCCGGGCATTTCCATGGCCTATATCAACCAGGAGCGACTCCGACAGCTTTCCGTCATTAAAAATCGACGAACCCTTTATACGCCTTTCTCTCAACCGATAGACCCTTCCGGCAGAATAGTGATCGTGGCGGATGATGGTCTGGCAACCGGTGCGACAATGATCGCAGCCCTTCACTCACTCCATGAAAGGAAACCGGCTCGACTCATCGTGGCCATCCCGGTTGCATCTGGTGATGCGCTGGAAAAGGTCAAATCATTGGCGGATGAAGTGGTCTGCCTTGCGGTTCCCTGGAATTTCGAGTCTGTTGGTCAGTTCTATGACGAATTTCCCCAGGTTACAGACGATGATGTTTGCGAAATCATGAGAAGAGCCAGAAAGAACTGAAGAGCATTACTCTGGATCCATCCCGCTTCCTTCGAGTGCAAACATGTTCCCTTGCCCCTGAAACAAGGGACACCTTTTTCCCTATTCTTTCTTTTCCCGGATTGAGCCCCGCCCTGCAATAATGGTACGATTCAAGAATTGTCCTGAGCGGTGATCTTTTTACTTGAGGAGCAAGATTTGCTGGATGGTTGGCTTGAAAAAAAAATATCCGAGTCCGTGAACGATCTTTTGAAGGAAAAGGGAAGCAATCAATCCTCCCGGGAGATTCTGCCCAAGGGTGTTCGAATAGAGTTCCCCAAAAAAACGGGATTTGGAGATCTGGCTTCGCCGGTTGCCATGCATCTTGCCAGCCCTCTGAAGATGGCTCCGAGGGCTATTGCCATCGAACTTCAATCCCGACTGTCTCCCCTTAAAGAAATTTCGCACATAGAGGTAGCCGGTCCAGGGTATTTAAATATTACTTTTACGCTGGAATTTGTTCATGAATGCCTCCACAAGCTTCTCGATGCCGATCAGTCTCCGATTTCCCCCGTTTCTTCCTCTAAAAAGATCCTGATCGAATATGTCAGCGCAAACCCGACCGGACCATTGCATGTGGGACACGGAAGGGGAGCCGCATACGGCAACAGTATCGCCAGAATTTTAAAAACTCTGGGCCATGATGTGACTTCTGAGTATTACATCAACAATGCGGGCAACCAGATGGACCTTCTAGCCCGTTCCACTTACCTTGCGTGGAGGGATCTTCAGGGAAATCTGTCCGATGAGGAGAGGGCGAAGATTCTTCCGGATGGAACCTCTTACCAGGGTGCCTATGTCACTGAAATCGCCAGGGAGATCGCTGAGAATCCTTCGCTCTTGTCGGAAGAGGAAAGAAAACAGGCTCTTGCCGGGATGGATCATTCGTCCTTGTTTCTGAGCCGCTTCTCCCAGATCGCAGAAGACCGGATCATGGAGGGGATACGGAAAGATCTCAACCGCTTCGGAATCGAGTTCGATCGCTATTTTTCGGAAAAAACCCTGCATGCACCGGATCCCATCGAAGGACAATCATCCATTGATAAATGTCTGGCCGAGATCAGGGATTTTTCAAAGTCCCCGGAAGCTTCCGGATTGGCTGACATTCCGGATCTTTTTGAGGAAGACGGTGCGTTATGGCTCAGGACAAGTCTTCTTGGCGATGACAAGGACCGCGTATTGAGAAAAAGCGATGGAAACCTGACCTACTATGCCGCAGACATCGCCTATCACCGTGAAAAGATTTCCCGGGGACACGATCTCTTTATCGATGTCTGGGGGGCTGATCATCATGGGTATATCCTGCGCATGCAGGCAGCGATGAAAACCTTGAACGCCCTGAACAAAACGGACGCCGAGCTGAAAGTGGCCCTTATCCAGCTGGTGAACCTCCTTCGTGAGGGCAAACCTGTGGGGATGTCGAAAAGGTCCGGTGACTTCGTTACGCTTTCCGATGTTTTGGATGAGGTCGGGGTCGATGCCACACGATTTTTGTACCTGACAAGAAGTCATGAATCGTCTCTGGACTTTGACCTTGACCTTGCCAAAAGCAAGTCGATGGACAATCCAGTCTATTATGTCCAGTATGCTCATGCCAGAGTCTGCAATCTGCTTAAACAGGCCGAAATCAGGGGAATCAAGGTTCCTTCAAAATGGAATCTTCAACATCTCTCCCCACTGGTCGGTGACGATGAGAAAGCGCTCATTCTGCTTCTTGATCGATTTGACCTGGTTGTTTCCGAGTGCGGATCCATGATGGAAGTCCATCCTTTGACGGATTACCTTACAGAGCTTGCCGGACATTTCCATCGGTATTATTTCCATAACAGGATTCTTTCTCCCGAGTCGGGCGGGGAACCCCTGATTCTGGCCCGTCTGGCGCTTTCATCCGGAGTCGGGCGGATTCTGCGGCTCGGACTCTCCCTTTTGGGGGTTTCGGCACCGGAGAGCATGTGAAGTGGTTGCAGTCCAACCCCCAGAAGGAAGAGAAGCCGAGAACCGGCTCCCTCCATACATCCGGAGGCATCGTTGAAACCCCGAACTTTATGCCGGTCGGAACGCGCGGGTCGGTAAGAGGACTGAGTTCAGACGTATTGTCAAGGGCAGGAACAGAAATCCTGCTGGTGAACCTCTTCCATCTCTGGCTCCGGCCGGGGGAAAACATTCTCAAGGGCTCGGGTGGCATTCGACCGTTCATGGGATGGAAGGGACCAATCCTCTCGGATAGTGGCGGTTTTCAGATATTATCCCTCAAGGAGCGAAGGAAAGTCTCTGAAGAGGGGGTTCATTTTCAGTCACCTTATGATGGAGCTCCTGTTTTTCTTTCTCCGGAAGAGGTCGTCCGATTTTCCGGATCCATCGGGGTAACGATCGCCATGGTTCTCGACCATCTTGTTTCCCCTGACGAAGGTGAAAAAAAGAACCGGGAAGCACTTGAGAGAACTCTCAGATGGGCAAAACGGTCTCTGGATGCCCGGGAATCGGTCAGTACGGAGATGGCCCTTTTTGGAATCGTTCAGGGGGGACTTGATCCGGAATTGCGCAAATTTTGCGCCGGTGAGCTTTCCGGTATGATGGGTGCTTCGGGGGCGACCTTTGATGGGTATGGTATCGGAGGTCTCGGAATAGGGGAAAGCCCGGAAGAACGAGTCTCTCTCGTTTCGGCCGCGCTTGAGTCGCTTCCGGAAGATAAGCCCAGATATCTTATGGGTGTTGGATATCCTGAAGACCTGATCCAGGCGGTCGGAGAGGGAATAGATCTCTTCGACTGTGTCTTGCCGACCAGAAACGCCAGAAATGGAATGCTTTTTACCAGATCAGGCAGGCTGATCATTAGAAATGCCCGATATGGGGAAGATTACGGTCCGATTGACAAGACTTGCTCATGCATGACTTGCCAATCCTATTCAAGGGCCTATCTTCACCATCTTTTTCGCACAGGAGAAATGCTGGGACCTGTCTTGAACACGATTCACAATGTCACTTTTTACCTGTCCCTGATGAAAGAGATCCGGGAACAGATCGTGATTGGAACCTTTTCCAAATGGAAACACTCTATGCTTGAACATCTGAACTCAAGGGGGAATCATGAATAGCGCACCAGCAACTCTTGCCTCGGGGGAGGGGAATCCTCTTCTCTCAATGCTCCCGATCATCCTTGTCATTGTATTGATGTATGTTCTTATCATCATGCCCCAAAAGCGCCGGCAGAAAAAACACAAGATGTTTCTCGATGAAATCAAGCCGGGGGCAAAGGTTCTCACCTCTGGGGGAATGATTGGAACGGTCATGACCGTCTTTGAAAAAACCGTTGAAGTTGAGATTGCACCCGGAATTGTGGTTACGCTTGTCAAGCCGGCCATTCTGTCAAGCGCAACGGATATGGCCTAGTCTCCAGAATCAGGACCCATTGATCGTCAACTTTTTTATTTGGATGAAAAACTTTTAAAGGATGCCCCGTCGCCGATGAAGAAAAAGCTTGGATTCCGGATCGCCCTTCTGACAGGGGCGGTCATTGTTTCTTTTCTCCTTATTTTGCCTTCACTTTCACTCTGGAACAGCGTTCCTGACAGCGTGAGAAAATTTCTCCCGGAAGGAAAGATTTCCCTTGGCCTCGACTTGAAGGGAGGCATGTCTGTAACCCTTGAGGTGGATCAGGACAAGGCTGTTTCCGGCACCATTGATGAAATGGTCACAGGGCTTAAAGAAGCAGGGTATGAGGCTGTCCGTTCGGGAGACTCGATTGTCATGACTGTTCCACCCGGACCCCATCGGGCTACAGTCAGAAAGACGGTTTCCAAGCGTTATCCCGCCATTGTCGAAACTTCAAAAAATGACAAAACCGTTACCTTTACTCTTCCCGCTCCAGAGGTAAAGCGCATCAGGGAACACGCAATGACCCAAGCGGTCGAGGTCATCAGGAATCGAATTGACCAGTTCGGAGTCTCTGAACCGATGATTTCCCGTCAGGGAAAAAACAGGATCCTGATCGAGCTTCCGGGCGTGAGTGATCCCGAAAGGGCAATGGCACTGATCGGAAGAACAGCACGACTCGAGTTCATGCTCGTTGACGACAGGAATCCCCAGGCAGAAGCCATTATTGAAAAAAAGGTTCCGGTCCCTTCCGACGACATCCTTCTTTCCGGACAGCCATCGGCGAAGTCAGGCGGGATCGCCACACCATACCTTCTGAAAAAACAGTCACTGATGACCGGAGAGATGATCTCCGATGCCAGGGTATCTTTTGGCCAGTTCAACGAACCCTATGTATCGATGACCTTTAATTCGGCCGGTGCCAAACTCTTTGATGAAATCACAAAGGATCATGTCAAACAACTGCTGGCGATCGTTCTCGACAACAGGGTCTATAGCGCACCGGTGATCCAGGAAGAAATCTCGGGTGGCCAGGCCCAGATTACGGGATCCTTTTCACTCAAGGAAGCCAAGGACCTTTCTATTGTGCTCAGGTCCGGAGCGCTTCCCGCTCCTGTCCGGATCCTTCAGAACGTCACCGTCGGCCCTTCCCTTGGTCGGGACTCCATCCGGTCTGGCATCCGGGCAACGGTTCTTGCCGTGATACTGATTCTTCTGTTCATGGCCTTTTACTACCGTCTTTCCGGAGTGATCGCTGACTTTGCGCTCGTCTTAAACTTGATCATTCTGGTCGGGGCGCTGGCGGCGCTTCATGCCACGCTGACCCTTCCGGGTATTGCCGGCATCATTCTGACGGTGGGAATGGGCGTCGACTCAAATGTCCTGATACTTGAGAGAATACGGGAAGAGATCCGGTCGGGAAAACCTGTCAGGACATCGATTGATGCCGGATATGACAAAGCTTTTTTGACAATTGTGGACTCCCATGTGACAACACTGATCACCGCTCTCATATTGTTCATATTCGGAACCGGTCCCATCAAGGGGTTTGCCGTGACGCTCTCGGTGGGCATTGGCATCAATCTTTTCACAGCACTTGTCGGAACACGGGTTGTCTGTGACTATATGGCCTCCCGGCGGAAAATGCAGAAGCTTTCGATCTAGAGCAAGGATCGATGAACATCCGGTCTTATGACACCAAAACGAATTCAATAACTGGCTTTTTGAAGGGAATGGTCTGAATGATTGAACTCATTAAAAATCCGTCGATCGACTTTATGGCAAAGAGAAAAATCACGCTTGGAATATCAGCCGGATTTCTCTTGTTGGGCTTTGTAGCTATTGGAGCCATTTCCACCGGTCACGCAAATCTTGGAATCGATTTTGCCGGAGGAACGGCGATTCAGGTTCATTTTGACAAAAACATTCCGGTTTCCAATGTCCGGGATATTCTTTCAAAAGCAGGTTTTTCGGGCGCACAAATCCAGAATATCCAGTCCTCAAGTGATATCCTGATCAGGGCCCAGGCCCATGAAAATCGTAATGGATCGGTTTCGGGAAAGATTCTTGCAGCATTAAAGAGCGGATTTCCAAATGACAAGATGACGATTGTCTCCGCGACCGAAATTGGACCCTCCATTGGATCAGAACTGGCCGGAAAAGCTTTTCTGGCCATCTTGTACTCGATTATCGGAATCATTGTCTACATTGCGTTCCGGTTCGAGTTCCGTTTCGGCCTGGCAGCTGCCATTTCGACATTTCATAATGTGGTTGCCGTTCTCGGTCTTCTTTATATTATGGGAACTGAAATCAATCTCCTTATTGTAACAGCACTTCTGACACTTGCTGGATATTCTCTGACCGATACCGTTGTGGTTTTCGACAGAATAAGGGAACAGATGAGACGTTCTTCCAGACAGAAGATGGAAGAGATTATCAATCTTGGCATCAATCAGGTTCTTTCCCGGACAGTTGTGGTATCATCAACTGTGCTCATTGTTCTGGTTGCACTGTTCTTTTTTGGCGGTCCGGTCATTCATGATTTTTCTCTGACGTTGTTGCTTGGTGTCATTGTAGGGACATACGCATCCATTTTTGTAGCAAGTCCTCTGCTTCTTTTGCTGCCCAAAGGAGTGAAGAAGCCCGTACAGACAGGACGAACCGCCCTGTAATTCTTTTTCTCACAGTCCTGGAGGTAGCGGATGAATTCAAATTATGTGGATCCAGAAGAGGTTCTTGGAAGTTTTGGTCTTTTCCTTCTTCCGGTTCTTCTTGTGTTCCTCATCCTTTTCTTGAAAAAGAAGCAAATTCTGTAAAAGGATAAGAGAGATGCAATCGCCAAGGAATGAGTATGACAGTCCTAACGGTTGGTCGATTCCCCAGATCCATGATGAGAAGATTCTGTCCATGGCCAAGGAGTTGGGGACAGACCCGGTTTGGGCCAGGATGCTTCTTGGCAGGGGATTTGATGGCGGGTCAGCCAAGCGTGCGTTTACGTCCCCACTTCCTCCCGGACAGGAATCCCTTGGGGACTTTACCCTTGCGTTTCAAATTCTGTGTCATGTCCTGAAAACCGCGTCTCCCATAGCTGTCTATGCTGATCTTGATGTCGACGGCGTAACCTCGGCCACGATGTTTTCCCGATTCCTGCGGCGGAGAAAACACCCCTACATCACTCTTCTCGTTCACAGAAATGACGGTCACGGATTGAAGAAGGAGCGCCTTCTTGCGCTTATTTCAAAAGGCTTCAGATATCTTCTCGTAGCCGACATGGGGACGTCCGACATTTCCTTGCTGAACGAAATGGAAGAACTGGGCCTCAAGACAATCGTTGTTGACCACCATCTACTGAGAGAGTCATGGCCTTCAAATCTTGCCCTGGTTCACCCGCACGGCCGCTCCTGTCTGACGGCAGTCGGGAGTCTTTACGTTCTTCTGGCTCCTTTTTTTCAACCGGAAGAGGAAATGGAAATGGCTTTTCTGGCCGGGCTCGCGGTTCTTGCCGACAGGGCTCCTCTTCTGGACGGCAATCGTTATTTTATCCGGGCGCTCAGGAATCAATCCTCTCTTGACGCTTTTCCGGGGATCAAATCCCTCCTGAGACGACGTCTCCAGCGGAGAGTCATGGTCAATGACTATTCTTTTCTGGTCATTCCGGCGATCAACGCCCCGGGCAGAATGTCCGATCCATACCCGGCATTTGAGCTTCTGATGGCCACATCCGAAGCAGAAGGCGAACGATTTGCCCAGATCGTCCTCGAAATCAATCGCCATCGTCAGGAAACAGAGTGGTCACTCTATGAAGAAATCCGGAAGGTATGGGATGGATGTCCGGTTGTCTTTCAGCCCGGATGGGTTCCGGGTATTATGGGGCGAATTGCTCACAGACTTTGCGAAGAATTCAACGTATCGGTCTTCGTTGCCACATTAACAAAAGATGGCGCTGTTCGGGGATCCCTTCGTCTTCGGGGCAGCGATACGCTCGATACGGTTCTCAAATGTCTTGAAGGTCTTCCCATACAAGGAGGAGGACATGCCAAAGCGGGTGGTCTTGGTTTTCCGATCGAGATTCTTGACAAAGTCCGGGGAAAGCTCGCATCACAATTAAATAAAACAGAAGAGACTTCTTTTGATTTGCCGCCTGATCTTGAAATTGATGCGTTTCTTCCTGCCTACTATCGCTCGACCTCTTTCTGGGAGGGACTCGGAGCCCTTCTGCCTTTTGGAGAAGGCTTCCACCCGCCAAAGCTTGGCGTCAGAAACGCGTTGATTGAGAGAATAGAGGATGGAAGGGGCAGAACGGTACTCTGCCATTTCCGATGGAAACATGGGCTCGAACGCGCGGCAATCAGAAGCGGTCTTCAGGTTCCCCACTCGGGAGAGCGGGTGGATCTGGTCATGACGCCCGAACTAGTTGGAAAGGGGGATAGGGTAGAGCGGCACTTTTCGATCTGCTCTTATCGCATCCATGAATAACAATGATATTTCAGACCTCAGGGAAACCGGAGTCATTCCGATTTCTTCAATGATTCCCCCCGTAACGATCGACAGGCTGATCGAAGAAACCAGCAAGTACAATCTTCCGGAAGACGCTCAGGCAAAGATACGTCAGGCCTATGAGCTCTCCGCCAAAGCCCATGAGGGTCAGTTCAGGCGTTCAGGGGAATCCTATGTGGAACATCCCCTCAATGTCGCGTGGATTCTTGCAAGCATGAAAGTTGACGCAACCTGCCTGATTACGGCCCTGTTGCATGACACGCTTGAGGATACGACCCTTACCTCCGAACAGATCGAATCTCTGTTTGGAAGCAAGGTTGTCTCTCTCATCGATGGCGTGACAAAGATTGGAAAATTCCATTTTCAGGCGACCAAGGCGGAAAAGCAGGCCGAGAATTTCAGGAAGATGCTCTTGTCCATGTCGGAAGACATACGGGTGATTCTGGTCAAACTTGCGGATCGTCTGCATAACATGAGAACGATCTCTTCCCTGAACATGGATCGACAGAGAGCCATTGCCCAGGAAACCCTGGAGATCTATGCCCCCCTGGCGAACCGGCTGGGAATTGGCTGGATCAAATCCGAGCTTGAAGATCTTTCTTTTTCTGTCCAGGACAGGGAGACCTATCAGGACCTGAAGATAAAGGTTTCAAACCGCAGAAGAGAAAGAAAGAACTATATCAGCACGATCGTAAAGACTGTTCAGGAGGCCCTCCTGGCCAATAACCTTCAGGGAGAGGTCCAGGGTCGATACAAGCATATCTACAGTATCTACAGGAAGATGACCATTCAGGAAATTCCATTTGAGGAAATCTATGATCTGATGGGAATCAGGATCATCACCGATACAAAACTCAACTGTTACGCCATACTGGGTCTTCTCCACAGTTTATGGAAACCGATGGCTGGCAGAATCAAGGACTTTATCGCAGTGCCTAAATCCAACATGTATCAGTCCCTCCATACAACCGTCATCGGCTCCGAAGGAATCCCCGTGGAATTTCAGATACGGACGGAAGAGATGCACCGGGTTGCCGAAGAGGGAATCGCCGCACATTGGAATTACAAGGAAAATGCCGACGGCTCTCCCGCCGAGGGAGAGCGCAGGGTTGTTGCCTGGCTTCGCCAGCTTGTGGAATGGCAAAAAGAGTTGCCCGACAACCGGGAGTTCATGGACTCGGTCAAGGTCAATCTCTTCCCGGACGAGGTCTATGTTTTTACCCCTAAGGGTCAGGTCAAGGAAATGATCAAGGGGTCGACAGCCATCGACTTCGCCTACAGCATTCATACAGAGCTTGGTCATCACTGTATGGGAGCCCGCATTAACGGTCGCTGGTCACCCATCAAGACTGAGCTTCAAAGCGGCGACATTGTCGAGATTATCTCCAGTCCCTCCCAGTCTCCCAGCAAAGACTGGCTTCGTTTTGTCGCAACACCAAGAGCCCGTGCCAGAGTACGTCATTGGCTCAAGGAAGAAGAGGACCGGCAAAGTGCCGAAATTGGCCGAAAATCTCTTGAGAATGAATTCAGGAAAGCGCGTCTGAATCTTTCTGATTATCTGAAATCGCCTTACCTTGAAATCATCCTCAGTTACTCGGACCAATCCTCCCAGACACTCGAGAATGTCTATTCCAGAATCGGTTTCGGACAGATTTCTCCAAATGTCATATTAAGAAAGCTTGTTCCAGTCACCACCGAAGCTCCCGAACATGAAATTCCCCATGAACCTTTTCCTGTCTCCAATCATCCTGTTGTTGTCCGCGGTGGAGGCAAAGATCTTCTGATCAGCCTGGCCCGTTGTTGCAATCCCGTTCCCGGTGAGGAGATTATCGGTTATATTTCCAGGGGAAGGGGCGTTGTCATTCACTCCAGAGACTGCCCCAATCTGGTTCATCTCTCCATTCAGAAGGAGCGCTTGATCCAGTCAACATGGGATAATGATCCCAACAATCTTTTTGAGGTTCAGATCAGGGTTTTGATGGAAGACAAGCCCGGAATGCTGGCTGGAGTGTCGGCTGCCATTTCGGAAAAAGGTGCCAATATCAATCATGCTGAAGTAAAACAGGATCGACACAAGATGGCCGTTATTGAAATTGCCCTCGGGGTCAAAAATACATCGGATCTTGAGTCCATCATGGATGCGATACGAAGGGTCCGTGGTGTGATCAGCGTTCAGCGACTCAAACGAATGACCGGGGAAGCTTCCCGTAGATCGGAACCCGCATGATTATGGATCGGGAAAAACGTCTCGCAGCCCATATAAAAGCCAGGCCTCACCTTAAAGATATATTTGAGTTCCAGCACCGGATCGAAGAAATATGGAATTCCTCGTCCCCTGATGATTTTTTGCCTGTTGTCTGTCTTTCCGAGCCCGATGTTCGACAAAGAATGAAAGAGGGGACTCCTCTGATTGACAGACCTCTTTTTTCGAAGATTTCGCTGACCAATTCAGAAAGCCAGATGCGACGCATCCTTACAGTCATGAAAACCGGTGGAGGCGATCGGGAGGTTCTGGCTTCAAAAATGGCCTCCTACCTCCGCGGATCGGGAAGGGGAGAAGCCTGGTTCATTCGTTCGGTTCTGGCTCATGACGATGGTTTTCTGGATCGGGTCTCTCAGGAGACGGAGGTTCCAGGCCCGCTGCTTCTCCATCTTTTGCGGATGTCTCTCAGAATTTCCTTTGAACGTCTCCATGAAACACTGAGAACGGTCCTTCGATCCCTGGACTGGGACTATCCTTTATGTCCCGTTTGTGGTGCGGCACCTTCCATCGGACAGACGGTTTCCCCGGATGAACGTCGTTATTTCTGTTATTTTTGCTCCTTTTCATGGTTGGCCCATCCTCCGGAAGGTTGCCCTTCCTGTGGACTGATCGATCCGGACCGGGTTAATCTTCTCTATAAGCATCCGGAAGAAAATCAGGGAATCCTTGCTTGTGAAGGCTGCTTTTCCTATCTGAAAGTTGTGGATCAGCGTTATGCTGAAGAAGACCTCGACTCGGATTTTCAGGAGATCCTCGGGATCCATCTGGATCTCGCTGCAATGGAGATGGGATT
>DAHWBS010000027.1 GCA_027323445.1 Leptospirillum sp. | reverse complement strand
ACGATCACGCAGAAGGTCCTGACGTCGCGCCTCCGTGTTCTTGAGGCGCAGGGGATTGTGCTCCGGGAGGTCCATTCCCTTTCTCCGCCTCAGGTTTCCTACCGCCTGACCCCTCTGGGGCGGGAGCTCCGGCCGGTCCTTGAGGCGATGACCCGGGTAGGGGAAAAGCTGGCGGGGCCTCTGGAAAAACAAGAAAAGACTTAAAGAGGGGACAGGTGTTTGTTCCCACCTGGGAACTGTGGGGAGAACCCGCAGTTTGGGGGCTTTTTTCAGGATTTTTATAGGGAAAAAGCCGAATGAGGAGGACAGACACAGGAACTTATCGAATCGAAGCCTTATGGTCGGGCGATCAGGGAACGAAGATCTGGCTATGGTTGAGTGAGGGGGCTCTCATCATCGGGGGAAGCGGACTTGTCCTCCCATGGCTCTGGCCGTCTGCTCCAGGAGGACAATGGCGATATTCGGGAGCGCCGTTCTGTCTCGAGGGGCATGGGAGAAGGCCAGACTTGCCCTCTCCGAAGGTGTGACGTTGCGGTGCCAATGGAAGGGAAGGCGATGCTCCAAGAGGTCCCGGAAGATCAGAGCATCTTCCATCCATTTTTTCTGTGGGAGCGATGGCGAAGAGGCCAATCTCCCGGACCTGCAAGGCGGCCGTGCCAACAACCCGTTCGGGGCTGAAGGTGGTGACAGGAGAGCCCGCCCTCCCCCAAAAGTGTCTCTTTTCACCCGTGCTTTCCCGTCAAGGGTCGTTTTTATTCGGTCGAAACGGTTTGCTCGACCTGCAGGGCCTGCGGGATGATCCTGATGAAGTTTTTCCTCAGGTCGGAGCTGGTGATGGATGAGAGCCACATCGCTTCCTCATCCTGTCCGGAAGCGGATATCTCTCCCATATAGTCTTCCAGAAGCCCACGAACGAGGATTTCGTCCTCCTTGGTAAGCGGGAGGATGACGACCTTGGAGCCCCTTGCAATACGACGGCGGATGGCTTCTTCGTCGAATCCCCAATGGGGCTGTTTCAGTAAATAGACGGTTCCACCGGTCATTCCGGCGCAGATCCATGGTCCGGGATCCCCAAGAACGACGGCCCGGCCATTGGTCATGTACTCAAAGGCGAATCCCTTCATGTTCGAATGAATGCCCAGATGGCCAACGTGGTCGTTGATCGGCGCGGTGATCCTTCCGCCAATGACCATTTCTGCCCCTGAAAGGCGAATGCCTGCGCGGGAGTCGCAATCCCCCTGAATGAGGAACCGGCCCCCCTGCGCGCCATAGGCAAGGGATTTCCCAACAGAGCCATCGACAAACTGTCCTTCTTCATTTCTGGCTTTCAGTACAACGATCCGTCCGTCCATGGCGCCTTTGCCGACTCCGTCCTGCGCACCGCCTGTAACCCGGATGGTCATGTTGTTTTTGATGAAAGCACCCATTCCATTGCCTGTAATCGATCCATTGTTGATCACAAGTGTCACCATAGGATGATTCGGGTATTCCCGATGGAGAACACCGGATAAATGTGTTCCGATGTTTCTGTCCATTGATGTGGATCGATCCACCTGAAGCGTCACGGCTCTTGGATGGAGTCTCAGGGATCGCTCGACTTCAGCGGTGATCTTTTCTCCGAGGGTGACGCTTTCTTCCTGTGCCGCCAGTCCACAGAACCCTTCCGGGTCGAGGTTGTATGATGAGGGGTTCAAAAGTGGGGTCAGGTCGATGCGGTCGAAGTGGCGAATCTGGATCAGGTGACCCGTTTCCCCGACGATGGACTGAGCTCTTGTTACGCCAATTTCAGCCATCAGCCGTCTGAGGTCTTCGCCCATTCCCGTGAAGAAGTGCTTGAGCTGTCTGACTGAAAACTCAAAGTCGCGGGGGACGAATCGCTTCAGCCCATGATCATGGGCCTGCTCTTCCGTTTCGATCTGGGTCGCTATTCCCACATGACACGTATCCATCTGGCATTCCCGGCAAATAGTGCAGCCGATGGCAACCATGGGGAGTGTGCCAAATCCGACCCTGTTTGCCCCAAGGCACATGATTTTCAGGACATCGGTAGAGGATTTGAGACCACCGTCGGCCCATATTTCAACTTTGTCCCTGAGCCCTGCATACAGGAGTGCCCGATGAACCTCCGTAACGCCTATCTCCACGGGAAGACCAACATAGCGGAGGGCGTGCATCCTGGCCGCACCGGTTCCTCCATCAAAGCCGCTCACGGTGATAATATCGGCTCCGGCCTTGGCGATACCGATGCCGATTGTGCCGATTCCGGAAATAACAGGAACCTTGACGGCGACCCTGACCTTGGGATTTGCGCTTTTAAGCTCGGCGACAAGCTGGGCAAGGTCTTCAATCGAATAAAGATCATGGTTGTTTGACGGGGAGATCAGGTCAACTCCCATTGTAGCCTTTCGCGCATTTGCAACCTTGGCAGAAACCTTTTTTCCAGGAAGGTGCCCTCCCTCTCCAGGCTTGGCGCCCTGTCCGATCTTGATTTCCACAAGATTGGAGGAGTTCAGCAGAGCGATATTGACGCCGAAGCGGCCGGATGCGATCTGTTGCCCGCGGCTTTTCGGATATTTTCCGATCAGCTCGAGTATTTCTCCACCTTCTCCATTGAGACAGATGATGTTCATCTGCTCGGAGGCTTCTGCGTAGGCCCTGTAGGCGACTTCTCCCTGGGATCCAAAGGACATGGAGCTGATAATGAAGGGATAGTCCTGCTCCCCGACTTTGAGATCCACCGACTCTAACGGGACGGTGTTTCGTCCGGGAGCGATGTCGAGAAGATGGCGAAGGGAGATCGGATTTTCAATCTCTACGGCAGAAAGTTTGTCCTGGTATTTGCTGTAGGGCTCTTTCTGGTTTGCGACATCTCCCGCCAGTTTCCAGACCTTGGGATAGAGATGATAGGTCTTGGAAAGCTTTTCAGTTTTTTCTCCATGAAAATAAGGAGCCCGGGATCGGGCTTCCTGTTCGAGACGGTCGATTGAAAGTCCAACTTTTTCGCCACCAAGAAAATGCGGCGTGGCAAATATTTCCGAAAGTTCAAGGCCTACGCCGATTGAGGAAAACAGTCGGCCATAACCGCGCATCTCATGGATTCCCATGGTGGAAATCACTTTTTCAATACCTTTTTTGAGTGCTCCTACGACATTTTCGAGGCGTCTTTCCCGCTCATCAAGGTCGATTATCTTTTCTCCCTTGACCGGAGTCAGGGCGGTTTCGAACATGATGTGGGGATTGATTGCATCGGCCCCGATCGAAAAGGTGAAGATTGTGTCGTGAAGGTTCCTGATCGATCCGGAGTGAACGATGATGGAAAGGTTCCTTCGGAGGTTGGGTGTGTTCCCGACTGGCTGGGACCTCCTGAGGGCCCGGTCGACGAGCGCTGTCGTGAGGGCTGGATCGATCCAGAGGTGGCCAGGAAGAAGGGCTCTCGAGTCATCAATGATGAGTATTTCGGCACCGGATTTCGCATGGGAAATGGCTTCGTTGTGAATGCGTTCAAGTGCTTCTTTCATCGACTCCTTTTGTAGAAAGGTCGATGAAATGGTCCGGATATGGCTTTGAGGAAAGTGTCTTGGCAGATCCTCCAGGAGATGGATTCCCAGCCGGTCGGCGAGGGCCCTGTAGCGATCAGGGGGCAAGAGGGGCTCTCCCATGTCTCCGCCGAGAAGGATGGGCAGTGCCAGGTCGAGACCTCTTGGTGTATGGACATGGTTTCCGAAAAGGGGTCTTGGTCCAAGAACGATTCTCGGGGAGAAGTGTTCCATCTCCCGTTCCCGGTCGATGGCGGGATTGGTCACAACCGCCACGTTTTCCTTGAAATAGTCGGGAATGTTTGTCCGGTCCTTCGAGAGGACTGCGAGCGGGCCATCAAATCCCAGGGATCCGATGGGTTCGAAACTTGTCTGGGCAAAAGAGGAGATCATGTCATGATCATCGGTGGAAAATCCAAACGGGTTCCAGAGGGATCCCGCCGGGAGCATTCCGACAGTTGTGCCAGCCGGATACTGCAGAATTTCAGAGACAGATGGCAGCGGAACATTTTCCGGATGGGCATACGATGGAATCATGGGGTGAAAGCGTTCGGCATAGCGGTTATAAAGTGTTTCCTGGATGGCGGGATACATCATGGGAATGAGTGTTCCGCGGTTCAGGAAAAAAGCCATTTTTTCACCCGGAGCAAACGGTTTTGGTTGTCGAACCATTCGGGAGGACGGGATAATTCCCCGCTCGGATGAGACAATCGTCAGGTCCCGGGTTTCAAAAAGCCACATAGGGCGCAGTCCGAGCGCGTCGACAGAGAAAACCACCTCGTTTTCGTACCGGGCGATGATGGCTGCGGGCCCCTGGGCCAGTGGGCCGAGAAATCTGCGGTAGAGGAAATACATCTGGCGCATTTTCGGGTCAAGTGCCGAAATGATGTGGGTGATTGGAGGGAAGACTATTTCCATGGCCTCCATGAGGGAGAATCCAAACTGGACCATCAACCCTTCGATCGTCCGGTCAAGGTCCTGGGAGTCGCTGCCGCCTTTGACCGGGGGAATTCCCAGCATGGCCGATTCCCTGCGAAGCTTGTCGATGGTGTTGATTTCTCCATTGTGGCCAAGGATGGAGAATGGCTGCACCCTTTCCGTTACGGAAAGGGTGTTGGTCGAGTAACGGCTGTGTCCCAGAACGGCCCGGCTTTTCATTTGGGGATCCTGGAAGTCGAGAAAATACTCGGCCAGGACAAAGCTCGTTCCCTTGACCTTGTAAACAGCAACATCTCCGGACAGGGATCCGATATGAATGCGACCGTCCGTTTCCATGTTGACCTTGGCATCGAAGGCTACTTTCCGGGGAAGAAGTCCTTCCTTGACAAGAAGCCCTGCCTGCCAGAACAACGGTTCATTTTCGGACTCCTTCGGAATGCGTCCGGAAAGAACCTGGCCTTTTCGGAGGGAAAGGACTTCGAGGCCATTTTCCATGAAACGCCTTGTGATTTCTTCTCTTAAGACGGTTTCCGAGAGCATCTTGGGATTGAGAGTCGCTTCCGAGATCCGGGGGGTATAGATATGGGCGACAATAAAGCGTGGATCATGGGCCAACTGGGGATCACGTCCTTCCTTCCGGAGCCACCTCTCCCAGAGATGTCTTGGAATGTCGACCTGAACACCGCATCCATCCCCTTCATTGTTGATCTGGCCGGCTCTGTGTTCCATCATCTGTAAACCGGATAATGCTTCCCTTAGAGTGGTATGTGTGGGTTCTCCTGTTCGGGACAGAACTGCGACAATGGCGCAGGAATCTTTTTCCTGGTCGATAAAAGCCCCTGTCAGTCCGCAATCTTTTGGAAGGTGCCCACCATTCATCTGGGGAGCAGAGGGTATATGTTCCGCTAACGGATCGTGCGATTGATTTAATTGGCTCATCTGCTTGGGATATCCTGTAGAGAATTCGTTGTAACAATTGGAGTTGTCCGGGGCCAAGGGGGGAAGCCGGAGTTCGCTGAAGCCGGTGTCGTGAAGAAAAACAATGTCCGGGAAGCCAGCACAAACAGTTCTTTTGATTATATCCAAGGATTTTCTGCCGATGCAAGGGAAAATGCTTCGGGTGCTGAAAAAGAGCGGATTTTCAAGGATGTTCCAGCGGTTATTCCTGCTCAGAAGGGGAATTTGCTTGATATCCGGGTATGTTGGTTGTGAACGTAAAGATGTTGTCGGGGACCTTTCACCTGTAGTGAGATAATCCTCAAGAGTCCTGTGATGATCTCTCCTGGAATGAAAAATGGGGGGTGAGAGCGGCTGGGATGGCTCTTTTCATCGACTCTCTGCCCTTTTTTTTCTGATACAGGGGGCGCAATGAGGTTTTATCCCGGCAGGAAAGTCGAGACTGGAGCCTGAAGGCCTGCTTCTGGATAAAGAAGCTTCCGGAAGACGAAGCTCTAAGGGGAGCGGGGAGACGTTTCGGGGCTTGTCAAGGGCGCTCCGGATCGCCCAAAATTTGAAAAAGATTGTCTGTCACGTTTTTAAAGGAAGGATCATTCGATGGGAACCTCCAGTGATGCTGGATCTGCCGGAAAAAGTCAGACAAAAGAGGTTCGGGGTGTCGCTCTTGTCAAAAGTCGCCATCCAGGCTCCGGTGAAAAGGCTCCGGCGCAGATTATGACACTTGTTTTTAAGGGTGAGGGAGGAAAAGGGTTTCGTGAGTGGCCGGCAAGGCTTTGGGAGGATCCTCGGGGAGTGGGGGCGTCGCTTTCGGTGGGATCACTGGTTCTGGCAGAGGGGACCGTTGTTCGTCACAATCAGGAGCCACAGCTCAGGCTGACAAGGCTGACCCCGCTCAAGGCCTCGGAAGAGGAGATCCAGTCGTATATTCCCCAAAGCTCTCTCCCTTCCAATATTGGAATGAGCCGAATAGATGTTTTCATGGAATCTCTCTCAGAGCCCCACTTGAGGAGGTTCGGCCTTGAACTTCTGTCTGATCCTGAAATCCGCTCTCTTCTGGAAAAGGCTCCCGCCGCCAAAAGGAATCATCATGCGGTTGTCGGCGGGTTGCTGGAGCATACCCTTGAGATCATGGAGATGGGGGACCGAATCGCCCCGGTTCTTCGCCTGAACCGTGACCTGCTTCTTTTGGGACTTCTCCTTCACGACCTGGGCAAATGCTGGGAGATCTCCTCCAAACCCGGATTTGCCTATACCGACGATGGCCGCCTTCTCGGGCACATGTTTCTGGGGTGTGACGCCATCCGGAAAACGGCAGACCGGATTCCGGATTTTCCCGTTATCCTCCTGAAGCTTCTGCAGCATTTCGTTCTCTCCCACCATGGGGAGATGGCCTATGGTTCTCCTGTTCTGCCGGCAACGCCAGAAGCGATGGCAGTCCATATGCTGGACAATCTTTCCGGACAGATTTATGCCATGAGGGCGGTAAAAGGGGCGGATGGTGACGGATGGGGCTACGAGCGGAACAGGGGGGCCCAGATATGGTCCCGGGGATCCGATCCTGTGGCCCTGGCGAAGCTGACGGAGAGCGAGAATGATTCGTCCGGGCAAGGTGCCGGATGACCTCCTCTGAAAGGGCTGCCATTTCCCGGGATCTTTCCGGGATCCTTGGTGTGGACGGGGTGCTTTCATCGCCAACGGACAGGAAAGCCTATTCATATGACGCGGGTATTTACCGGGAAGACCCCATTCTAGCCGTTTTGCCAAAAAACGCGGAAGAGGTTTCCAAAGTGGTTTGCTGGGCGGGGGCTCGCGGGATTCCACTGACTCCAAGATCCGGTGGAACGAACATCACCGGAGGAGCGATCGGGGAAGGGATCGTTCTCGGTCTTTCCAGAATGAACCGATGGGATTTCAAGGATGCCGGGGAGGGATCCGTCCGTGTCGAGCCTGGAATGATCCTGAAAGAACTCAATGACCGGCTGGCACCTCTGGGACGTTTTTTTGCCCCTGATCCGTCTTCCGGCCTGGCTTGCCAGATCGGAGGGATGATCGGCACCAATGCCGCCGGTGCTCATGCCCTGAAGTACGGTGCGGTCAAAGAAAATATTCTCTCTCTTGAAATGATCGGTGCTGACGGAAATCTCTACCATATCGCTCCCCAGACCCTTTTCGGAGATGAATTGCCTCGTACGGAATCTCTCCCCCCAGGTTTCCGCTGCGTTCTGGAAAAGCTTCCTGACTGGGCCCCGGTTCTTCGGGAAAAACGCCGAAATGTCACAAAAAATTCTTCCGGCTACAACCTGTTCGATCTGTCCCAAAAGCTTTATGGCGATTCAAAAAGGGTTTTCGATCCGGCACGTCTGATTGTCGGAGCCGAAGGAACCCTTGGTGTCGTGACCCGTGCGGAGCTTCTTGTTCGCCCCGTCCCGTCCCGGCGTGTCACGGTACTGGCCTATTTCCTGGATCTCGCTGACCTCGGCGCGGCGGTGGCCAGGATCAATGAGCTTGGGCCTTCGGCACTTGAAATGATGGACCGGCGTACGCTGGACCTTGTGGGACGGGAGCGCTTTGGAATTCCATCTTCTGCCGACTCGATGCTTTTGATCGAATTCGACAGCGAGCCGATGGAGGATCTTGTCGCCGGAACGCAAAAGATTCTGGGGAAGATCCGTCTGGCCGATTCTCCCGGGATTTCCTTTGACCCGGCTGAGCAGCTCAGGATGTGGAAGGCCCGTCATGCGCTTTTTCCGACATTGTATCGATATGACGGTATCCGTCGCCCATTGAACTTTGCCGACGATGTCGCCGTTCCGGTTCATCGTCTTGTTGAGCTTCTTCAGTTTCTCAGGGAGTTCTTCTCCGGAATGGACGTTCCTGTGGCGGTCTATGGCCATATAGGAAACGGAAATGCCCATATCAATCCATTGATGAATCTTTCGGAGCCGGGTTCAATGGAGCGGCTTCTTCACATCAGCCAGGAGATTCACCGGACCGTGATCGACCGATTCGAAGGTGTTCCCTGCGGGGAACATGGGGAGGGGCGTGTCCGGGCGGAATTTCTTCCTTCGGTCTACGGTCCGGATGTCTATCAGATGTTTTGCGACACAAAGCGTTTTTTCGACCCTCAGGGGATCTTCAATCCCGGTGTGAAAATCTCCCGGAAATCTTTTCTTGAGGGGATCGATGTCGAGCGTGTGGTGAAATCCTGTGCGACCTGCGGGAAGTGCAACACCGTCTGTCCAAGTTTCGATATTACGAGAAATGAAGCGATGGGGCCCCGGGGCTGGTTTCAGATGCTTACCGATCCCTCCATCTCTCAGGATGTTCCGGAATCGGTTCTTGGTGCCTGTCTGAACTGCAAGTCCTGCCGGACGATTTGTCCTGCGGGAGTGGATGTTTCAGCTGTTATCCTGTCTGCCCGGGCCGAGCGTGGCGGAGACCCGATTTCCCGATTCTTTTCAGAGCAGCTGTTGAGGACCAAAAGGACAGGCCGGATCGTCGCGTTTTTGGGAAAGACCCAAGGGGTGTGGGATCGGCCGGTCTTCCGGAGAATCCTTGAATCGGTTAGCCGGAAGCTGTTTCGGGTGGTTTCGGAAAACGCGAGGATTCCCGCCAGCCTGAAACTTCCGAAGCTCCGGAGCCGAACATTGAGATCCTCCTTTCATGACCTGACGGAGGAAGGAGGGCGCAAGGGGAATGTGGCCTATTTTCATGGCTGTGCCGCAAACTATCTTGATGATGGGGTCGGAGAGGCCATGATCCGTCTTCTGTCTCGAGGGAAGGGACAGCTTGTTCTTCCCCGCCAGACCTGCTCGGGAACACCCATTGAAACATATGGCCATCGGGATTTGACACAATCCTGCGCCCGGGAAAACCTTGAAAGTTTGAGCGGGTATGAGAAGATTGTCACGGGGTGCGCTTCCTGCACGCTGGCGCTTCAGGATCTGCCCCATCAGTTTCCATCGGGTTCGCCGGACTATGAAAAAGCGCTGGAGCTTTCCAAAAGGGTGGTTCATGTTGCAAAGTTCCTGATGGGGGAGGAAATGTCCGGTCTCAGGGGAGAAATGGCTGAAAACCTGAGAAAAAAAGGAAAATCTCTTCCTGTTTCATACCACTCCTCCTGCCATCTCCGGGCAGCAGGGGTTGTTTCCGAGCCCGTTGAACTGTTGCGGGAGGTTTTTGGAGACGATTTTTATCCCATGATGGATTCAGATCGATGTGCCGGTGGTGCAGGCACTTATCTTCTGAAGAATCCGGAGGTATCCGAAGCCGTTTTTCAAAGAAAAAGGGAAGCCGTGACCCAATCTGGAGCAAAAATGGTGACGACAGGGTGTCCGGCCTGCCAGATCAAGCTCTCAGACGGACTCTCCGGAGATGTTTCGGTCCGCCATATGGCGGTTCTTCTTGCGGAGCTTTTATCCTGAGTTCCTTTCGGAGAGCGTGATTTTTGCTCTTCGGTGGGTGTTTTTAATTGACCATCTGACACTATTAATAGTTTAAGGAGCGATCGTTATGAGGCAAAAGGAAAAGATGAATTTACAGCCGACGGCTTCCGGTGTTGGAATTTTGTTAAAAAAGTCTGCACGATTCCCGATGACGGGGCTTTTGCTTGGCCTTCTGCTGGGAGTGTTCCAACCATCTGTCAGTGAGGCTTCTTCCCGGATGGTTCTTTTGAGCAAGGATTTTAAAAATCACGGAACGATTAAAAATGAGCAGGTCTTTTCCGGATTCGGCTGCTCAGGAAAAAACATCTCTCCGGAGCTGCACTGGAAGGGAATTCCCAAGGGAACCAAAAGTCTCGCACTGACCGCTTATGATCCCGATGCTCCCACTGGATCGGGGTGGTGGCACTGGGTTCTGATCGATCTTCCGGCAACAACAACTCATCTTGCCAGAAATGCGGGAACTTCCGATGGACAAGCTCTTCCGAAGGGAGCCTTTCAGGCCGTCACGGATTTTGGCAAGGGCGGTTACGGAGGCCCATGTCCTCCTGTGGGCGATCGCCCTCATCACTATATCTTCACACTCTATGCCTTAAAGACTCCGAAGCTTGACGTTCCCGAGAAAGCTTCGCCGGCTCTCATCGGTTATTTCATCCATCAAACGATGATCAAGAAGGCAACGCTTGTTGGCATGTATGGAAGGGCCAAACACAAGAAGAACTGATGAAATAAGGTTTCACTGGAAGGGATCGATCCTTCCAGTGAAACTCTCTGGTCTTGCTTTTGGTACCGCAAACCCCAATGCTATTCAATCTGTGTTGTTCGTCAATCGTTCCGAAGTCCTGTCTTCGTGCATCACCCTGATTCCCTTGATATTAAATTTCAGCATGCATCTGCCAAAGTCCGGCATCGATTCTTCCGATCCCAATTTCATAAGAAATAACACGGAACTCTTCTCTTTTGGGCAAGAGCGTGCTTGTCCCGTTAACAGGGGGCAGGAAAGAGACTCCTGTCCGCATGAGTGCATACGTTATTCCGGCAGTGATGGAGGGTGGTCCCCCTACGGCCAAAATAACAGGGCTTATGACACTGTGCCAGCCATTTTTTATAGGTCAATTTTCAAACGTGCCGGGGTTTTGGATGGATCAAGATTGACCGGCTTCCGTTTTGCGGGGCCGTGATCCATTCGTGACATGAAAAACAAATAAGCCATGTGTTTATGATGCTCTTTGCCGCTCAAGGATGAAAGGATCTTTAAAAAACGCGATGGAGTATTTATCTTTTTGATGAAAATGTTAGGATAGGACATCAACCCACTATGTTTTACCTTGCCGATGAATTTTATTCAGATGAAGTGTGATCATTCGAGGTGATGATGGGTCTGTTCAGTGAGTAAGCCGACTGTCCTCGAGACATCCGTAAACGAGCCGATGGAGGCTCCCGAAGGGCTTCCCGCGGTGGTTGGAGTCGTTGCTTCTGCGGGGGGGCTCTCCGCTTTCAATGAGTTTATAAAAGGAGTCCCCCCCGATAGCGGTCTGGCTTTTGTGTTCCTTCAGCATCTTGATCCGGCCCATGAAAGTGCCCTTTCCGAGATCCTTCAAAAAGCAACATCCCTCCGGGTTCTTTCCATTCGTGTTCCGGTCCGGGTGAAGCCCAATCATCTCTACGTGATTGTTCCCGGCACATCCCTTCTCATCCGGAACGGGGTTCTTTCTCCATCGCTACTGGTCGATGACGGGATCCATCATCAGCATCTTTTTGACCGGTTCCTGGAATCCCTGGCGTCTGACCAAAAGGAAAGGGCCATCGGGGTGGTCCTCTCCGGGGCGGGATCGGATGGTGCGACCGGAATTTCTGCCATCAAAAAAAATGGCGGAATGACCTTTGCCCAGGATGAGTCGGCCGTGTTTCCTTCAATGCCGAAAAGTGCTATTTCCGGAGGATCGGTAGATTTTGTCATGCCGCCTTTTCTGATCGCCCAGAAAATTCTCTCGCTGCTCCAACCCAGTGCTGGAATTGTGCGTGACCTGTCCTCCCTTTTTCCGGGAGACTCCTTTCAGGATGATAGTGAAGAAAGCAAAAGCGTTCCGGATGGTTACAGGAGAGTTCTTTCCTGTCTGAAGCTTCGGACGGGTGTGGACTTTTTTCTCTACAAGTCCCCTCCGCTGCTCCGTCGGATCACCCGGAGAATGGTTCTTCTCAATCAGACGGATTTCCCGGACTATGCCGATTTTCTGGAACAAAATGATGGAGAAGTCGAGGCGCTTTTTTCGGACATTCTTCTTGATGTGACCGCTTTTTTCAGAAATCCATCAGTCTTTCAGAAGATGTCGGAGTCGCTTCTGCCCCGGTTATTGGCAGGACGATCGGCTGAAATGTTCCGGGTGTGGGTTGTCGGCTGTTCCTCGGGGCAGGAAGCGTATTCCCTGTCGATTTTATTGAACGAGATCTGCGAAAAAGAGGCTCTTGCAGCCCATTTCCAGATTTTTGCCACAGACATAAATGATGATCTTTTGAGAAATGCCCGGGCGGGTTTCTATGAAGACCGGTTGATGGAAGGTGTTTCTCCCGAAAGAAAATCCCGGTTTTTTACCCGGGAGGAGGGGGGGTACCGCGTTTCTGGCATGATTCGCGACAGGATCGTTTTTGCCCGCCACAATATCCTGTCAGATCCTCCGTTTTCAAGGATGGATCTTGTCTCTTGCCGGAATCTTTTGATTTATCTGGATCCTTTTACGCAGAACAAGGTTACCCGTCTTTTTCATTACGCCTTGACCGGAAAAGGCTGTCTTCTTCTGGGGCTTTCCGAGTCTGTCGGAGCCAATGCCCGCCTGTTTATTCCGGAAGATAAAAAGATGAAAATCTTTTTTAAAAAAAATATTAAGGGCTCATCTTATCTTCCTGTACACTCGAAATCCTCGGGATTTGAGCCTCTCAGAAAGGGCAATGAGGGAATCCTCGACCTTCTCCCTGCCTGGAAGGCCGAAAAAGAAGTCGCCAGAATCCTGATCGGGGAATATGCCCCACCGGGAGTTCTGGTCAATGACCAGCTTGAGATTGTCCATTTTTTCGGTTCAACGACCGATTTTCTGGCGCCTCCGTCAGGCAAGCCCAGTCTCGAGCTCTTCTCCCAATTGAAAAGGACGCTGGTTCCCCAGGTCAAGAAACTTCTTTCCCAAGTCCGAAGCGAGGGCAAGACAGCGGGGAAAGAGCACGTCGGACTTCATCGGGATGATGGAGAGATTTATCTGACACTGAAAGTCATTCCTCTCAAAAATCTGGCCAGTCCATATTTTCTGATCCTCTTTGAAAAAGAAGGAGAGGAGTGGAGGAGCCGTCCCTTTCGCTCTCGTTCATCGCGCGATCAGGGCTTCCGGTCCAGGTCTGTTGATGCAGATCATGCCCTTTCGAGGATTGCCTTCCTGGAGTCGGAGCTTTCGGAAACGCAGGATTACCTGGACTCTCTGAAAGAGCAGCACCAGTCGGTCATTGAAGAGCTTCAGGCGACGGGGGAAGAGGTCCAGTCCGCCAATGAAGAGCTTCAAAGCACGAATGAAGAAATTGAAACCTCAAACGCAGAACTTGAATCCGCCAATGAAGAACTTTCAACGATAAACTCTGAACTTTCCGAAAGAAATGCCGAGCTTTTACGAGTCAACAACGATCTTGAAAACTTGTCCATCAGTATTGACACGGCCATTCTGGTGGTTTCCCGCGAGCTGGTCCTCAGGAGTTTTACTCCGATGGCCGGAAAGCTCTTCAATCTTTCAGTTGCACACGGCGGCAAGGTCCTTGAAAAAATCGGAAACGAAGTGGATTGCCCCGATATCTCTTTGTTCGTCTTGAAAGTCATTCGCGATGTTCAGGTTTCGGAGCGGGAGGTTACGGATCATGATGGAAGAATCTATCTTCTGAGGGTTCGTCCTTATATGACCGATGACAACAGGATTGATGGAGCAGTTCTGGTCTTTTTTGATATCACGACAGTCAAGGGCCATGAACTTGAACTTTCCCGGCGCGAATACGAGATAGAAATGGTCTTCAATGCAGCGTCTGTCGGCTTTTCTGTCCTTAACTCCGATTTCCGGATCATCATGGCAAACCGGTCTTTTCTGAAGTTGTTTGAGTCCTCATCCGGAGAAGTTCTCGGCAGGTCTATTTTTGATCTGGAGTCGGGGGTTTTTACCAAGGGCAATCTTCAAGAGATCTTGCATGGTTCGATTTCAGAAAACAGACCGATCAACTCTGTCAAAATTACTTATGTTTCCGAGAAAAAAGGAGTCAGAACACTCATTGTTTCTGGCAACCGGCTTGACCCGGATGATGCATCCCCCAAGAGGATCCTGTTGTCGGTCGAGGATATCTCCGACAAAAATGAAGCCATGGAGCTCGATCGCTTGAATACCGATCTCGATGCCCTGGTTTTATCGGGGACCACAATTGAGGGCATCATGGATATGCTCTCGGAAAGGATGGAGTTGATCTACCATCCATCCTGCATCTGTATTTCAAGGCTGGATGCTGATTATGCAATGGCATTTCATTCTGTTCGCGGGAACAACCCTTTTCTGGTGGCTTCCTTTTTAAAGAAAAATGCGGGACAGAAGGATTCCTCTATCCGGTGGGAAACCCTTTTCTTTCATCCGGAGCAGGAACATCGTCAATTTTTGACCTCTGAGCTTCCAAAGTCCTCGAGCTACCGAAGACTCCTGGCGCATCATGATGTTCTTGAGATTCATGGATTTCCTTTTTCAAGGAACAGTCAGGGGTATTCCCTGAGAGGAGCGATTCTTCTTGGATTTGATCGCAAGAACGCATTGTCCGGGACTTCGATCGATCGTATTTGTAATACCATAAAACGCTTTATAGTATTGTTTGAGCACTTCGGGGAACAGGAGACCCTCCATCTCCAAAATACCGCTCTGAACCTGGTCCCGAACGGGGTCCTGATCACCGATCCCGACCGGAAGATTCTGTGGGTGAACAAGGCCATGAGCGAATTGTCCGGATATCCAGAAAAGGAGCTTGTGGGGCAGACGCCCCGGATCCTGCATTCGGGAAAGCAGGACAAGGAGTTCTACCAGATGATGTGGGAGACGATCCGTTCCGGCCGGACCTTTGAAGGCAGGATCGTCGACCGGAGGAAAGACGGATCTCTCTATACGGTTGAGACAGTGATTATTCCCATGATGGACAGTGACGGGACCATCACGCATTATGTGGGCGTCCAGAAAGATGTCCGGGATTCCCTGACCGGCCTTTTGAACAGGACATCACTGAGCGATCGTCTCCACATGGAAATTGAGCGGAATCTCAGGGCCAAGAGCTCTTCTGTGGTCCTCTTTCTCGATATCGATGGATTCAAGACGATCAATGACACAATGGGACATGATGTCGGGGACTGTCTCCTTCAGGAGATGGGGCTTCGTCTTTCGAGCGTCATCCGGACTTCCGATTTTGTCGCAAGATGGGGAGGAGATGAGTTTGTCCTGGTCATGACAGATGTGCTCGATCTCTCCGCGATTGCCCCTTTTGTGGAGAAAGTGCTCTCGATCATTTCCAATCCGGTGGAAATCAATCAAACGGTCATTCATGTTACGGCCTCTGTCGGCATTTCTATCGCTCCCAAGGATTCTGCCAATGTGGGGGACATTCTGAAAAAATCGGATATTGCGATGTTTCAGGCAAAAGCTCATGGGAAGAATACGTGGAAGATCTTCGATCTCCAGATGGAGTCTGCGATCCGGGAGCAGTATGATCGGGAACTGGAGCTCAAGGAAGCCATCTCTGCCGGACAGTTCCGTTTGTTTTTCCAGCCGCAGATGAATGTGCTCAGTGATCGTCTGGTTGGTGTGGAGGCGCTTGTCCGATGGGATCACCCAGGCGAGGGCCTTGTCCTTCCAGGTCGCTTTATTCCCTTGATGGAGCGTACAGGTCTCATCATTCCCCTTGGCGAGTGGGTTCTCGAGGAGGCGTTCCGGACGATAGAGCGCTGGATGAAGGCCGGTTTCTCCCGTATCAGGGTCGGGGTCAATGTTTCGGCCTCACAGTTCTGGCATCCGCCGTTCTGGCAAACACTTGAGCGCCATTTTGCGGATAATCCGGAAATGGCCTACTGGCTGGATCTGGAGCTGACGGAAAGTATTTTGCTGAAAGATCCTGCCGAAGCGGCAAATCTGATTCTGAAAATGAGAATGCTTGGTGTCCGGATGACTCTTGACGATTTCGGGACCGGGTACTCCTCTCTATCGTATCTTTCGGAACTGTCACTGGATGCGATCAAGATTCCCCAGGAGTTTGTGATTCCGATGCACGACAGTCTTCGCAAAACCAATCTCGTGAAAACGATCGTCCAGATGTCGAGGATCCTGAACCTCGACCTGGTCGGGGAGGGGGCGGAAACCATGGAGGATGTGGAGATGCTGAGTCTTTTTGGATGCGCCGTGATTCAGGGGTTCGCGCTGTCGAGGCCGTTGCCGCTTCTGGAGGTTGAGGCCTTTATTCGTGAGAAGGCCGGGATCAGCCCTCCCTAAGGTATTTGTGGGGGGAGTGTTCCGCGTATCGAATTCCGCTGGTGTCCGCCACCAGGATGGACAAAGCTTCCTGAGACTTTGTTTTCCGGAGATGCGAAGGAAGCAGTGCGTCTTCTTTTATGTGGCGGGTCTCTTTCGCTGGATTGTTGAGGTTTGGTAACCATAACAATCCAGCAGGACCCGCCGCCTTTTTTCAATTTCTCCGGACACCACTTTCGATGATAACTTCATGATGCCGCCGGGGAGATGCAGAGCTTTCTGCCGGAAGGGCGTGCTCCGGGTCAGTATGGCGACGGGCATTCCCATCATGACAAGAGTTCCCAAGTCTTCGAAGAGACCTCCG
>DAHWBS010000026.1 GCA_027323445.1 Leptospirillum sp. | reverse complement strand
CATCATTTCTTACCTTCATCATCCGGTTCCCTCCTCTCTGGAACTCGTAATCTACGGAAACAATCGACACAGTGAAGTCCTGCTCCCGAAGCTTTTTCTGAATCTCATCCAGATGGCGCGAGGGAACGGCTCCCAGTTCGAGAAGCGGGAAGATGCGAACCTCCCGGGCGACCCGGCACAGCTCCCGGATCGACCAAAGATGAAAGTCGAGTGAGAGATGGGGGCTGTAAAGGAAGAGATAATGGGAGCAGAGGGCCAGCTCGAATTCCTTCTCCCGAAAGGGGAGTTCCGGAAGCGAGGCATCGATGTATCTTTCTTCGTCCCGTCCTTCGGGATAGTCGTCCAGGAATTCATCCATCGCCTTCCGGCGGGTTTCGCCCAGGGCCCCAACGGAAGAAATCGTTCCCCACACGAATTCATGGGCGTTTTTCCGGGTCTCGCCCAATACGGTCTCGAACACCTGGTCGATCCGGTTCCGGATCTCTTCCGGGGAAAACCGGTAGAGGGGGTCGACGGAAACGATCTTTCCTCCCCGCTTTGTCAGTCCGGAGTTGAAACTGGCCGGACCGTCGGCGCATCCCAGAATCCGTTCGGAAAGATCCTTGTCCGAAAGGTCGAACATCTTCCTGTATTCCTCGAAAGAGCGTCCCCAGGGAACGACCTCTTCCAGACGAAAAGCCATCCCGTTCCTTTTTCTGAAAGACGTTTCAGTTCACGATGAAAATCAAGAAGTCATTTGCGGGAAAACGAACCGAACACCGGCTCATAGTGTTCAACCGTCGGAAATGGCTCGTAAAAGTGATGCAGTAGCTGTTTCCACTCTTTATACCGGGGAGATTGTCGAAACCCGATAGTGTGATCCTCCAAATTCCGCCATTCGACTAGCAGCAGATACTTGTCTGGAGTTTCCAGACAACGCTGCAACTGATGAGAAACGTAACCTGGTATTGACGAAATAATGGGCTGTGCCTGAGCAAAAGCATTCTCGAATGCGATACTTTTCCCAAATCTTATATTTAAGATTGCGACTTCATGAATCATGACTCTCCCATCCCTTTATGAGTGTCTATTCTATTGGTTTTTCGGTGAGGTATTATCTCTGTTCCTTTTTCAGAAAGGCGTTTCAACTCAGAGCCTGTTTAACGAATACTTCTACAGAGAGATTGAAAACAACCTTTTTTTACTCAGATCCACTTCATGTATCTGTAATACAAATACCTTTACGGGGCTTTACGACGAAAATAAGCAGTCATCATTTTCGGGCAAACGACACAGCAACCACTTGCTCTCCAAGAATACGCCCGCTATGGTCGGCATTCCCAGGGACCAGAAAGACCTCCCCCGGTCCGATCGTTCGGGTTTCGCATCCCACCGTCATCTCCATCCTGCCTTCAAGAATCAGGGTCACGACATCCTCCGGATGGCGATGGCTGGGAATCAGGGCTCCCGGATCGAAGACCATCCGTCTCGCCTGATGGCTTCCCAGGGACAAGGATTGGATCCGAACCCCTTTCTCGACCTCCTCGGGTTTTTCTGGTCCGAAGGACCGAAAAAACGAATTACACTCCATCATTACCCCTCAGATGTTTACGGATTAAAGCCCAAGATCACTCAGTCCCGGTGAGCATTCCATTCGGCTCTCGGCTCTGGGGCCGGTGGGATTTACAGCAAATACGGTGTCTGATCCGGCCTTGTAGCTATTTTCGGGACAAAAAATCCACAGGCTCGGTATTGATATGAAAAGAAAGGGGTAAACGGAAAGACCCTATACAGCATAATGCGCACAGGCTTTTGAGACCTTATGGTCCGGACCGAAATAAAAGACTTCTGCCGCCAACCGGCCTCCCACTCCCTTGTAGGTGAGCGTGAGGCTGTTGACGCCGATCAATAATGCAATGAGCTCGAACTTGAGGTCGGGAACAAGATCGAGAGCCTTTGCCCAGTAGTTTCCGACCGCATCCTTGCCCTTGAGTGTTCCGGACGGCTCTCCTGCAATCTGGATGATTTTAGGGGAAAACATTTCGAACTGGTCCGAATAGTGGGAAAGAACGCGTTCCAGATCATGGCTGTTCCATGCATCAATCCAGTCCTTTGCAAACTCCTCCGCAAAATCCTTCTCGATCATAGCCGATCTCCAAATTGCTAGATGATGTCTTGTCTTCGGATTCGTATCAA
This sequence comes from Leptospirillum sp., assembly GCA_027323445.1. GTDB lineage: Bacteria > Nitrospirota > Leptospirillia > Leptospirillales > Leptospirillaceae > Leptospirillum. Next base: position 14,799 of record DAHWBS010000026.1, on the reverse strand, counting down.
TTCCTGAACAGTATCTTTTTACCCCTGACCGGTTGTCGAGAGGGATTGACTCTGAAAATCACTCTTGTGCATGAAAATTATCGGATTTCCTCTGGTCACCGGAGAATTTTCACCTCGCTGAACTGAATAGCCGGCTCGATATTCGTGTAGTTCGGCATGTCGCCCTGCAGTATGCTCTCATGCGGAGTAAACGCGGCCATGAAGTCTTCCACCCGGTCGAACAGAAAATGGCACATTGCGACATACGTCGCGTCAGTTCCGGGAACCGCTCCGTCAAGACCATGTTCGACTGAAACACCCCTGAATCCCGGGTGGACACCCAATCGCTCAATGGACATCGGCATGTGTGTTTCAAGATAATAATCCATATCGAACCGGCCGCCTTCCTTACGGGGATAGAAGATGCTGACCTTGATCATGTTCGGATCCTTTCATACAAGAAGTGTTTTCTCCAGGCACCCTTCCCTTCTCAGTCACCCGGATGTACCACCGGGGTCGCATACGGCCGAAATCCGTTCTGACATTCGTCCGAAGGCCTTTTTTTGAATCGAGCACAAAGGGTTGTCCCTTATCTCGAATGAACACGACCCAGTGCCAGAAGGGGCGGCCCTTGTCCAGATGCCATTTGATTGATAATAGCGCGAGATCGGGAAGCAATTCCCAGGATCGAAAAGGAACTTCTCCGGTATCCCCGATCAGTCCGACACGCTCAAGTAGTTTCCGGACATATGATGTATCCGACCACAACGATTTGTCATCGGCAAAGATGCCAAGCGTATTGGCGATCGATTTCATTTCCGGGTAGGAGCGGCCCCCGAGTGCGGCAACGCTTGCGATTCCGCATCCCGTCCTTTCAAGCTGAATGACCGGATTTTTCATTTCACTTCCACGATAGCATTCTCACTGTTCGATGGGACGGTGACCGTGGCACGCAATTTTTTTGCAGTCTTTTCTTTTCCAACAAAGCGCTTCCTCATCGTCGACTTCCGGCCAATGTGACCTCGGAAAAATTTATAGCCCAAGATCGCTGAGTCCCGGATGATCATCCGGACGCCGACCTTGAGGCCACCGGAATTTCCGGTCCTCTTCCCGGATCGGAAGATCGTTGATGCTGGCCAGACGCTGTGCCATCAGTCCGTTCGGGGCGAACTCCCAGTTCTCGTTTCCGTAGGAACGGAACCAGTTCCCCGAATCGTCATGCCACTCATAGGCAAAGCGCACGGAAATCCGCGAGCCATCGAAGGCCCACAGTTCCTTGATCAGACGATAGTCGAGTTCTTTCATCCACTTCCGTGTCAGGAACGTGACGATTTCAGAACGCCCGGCCAGAAATTCGGAGCGATTCCGCCATTGGCTGTCGGTCGTATAGGCGAGGGACACTGTTTCCGGATTCTTCGAATTCCAGGCGTCTTCGGCAAGGCGGACTTTCTGAAGAGCTGTTTCCTTCGAGAACGGCGGGAAGGGAGGCCGGGCTTCCGCAAGGCTTTTTCCGCCGGTTCCTTTCAAATCCTCCAGAGATATCCTTCCTTCATCGTAGTCGATCAGGTCGAAAGAATTCGCGCAACCCAAGGCCTTAAGGCCCAGAAGGTCTCCAAGCCCGGGAAAGGATCGGGTCCGGTGGGCAATTCTCTCCGGGGTGGGTTCTGAAAAGGTTTCCGACATGGACCGTGACCAGCTTTCCTTTTCCTCGTCGGTATGTGGTATCGCGACCTGATCGACCCACCGGATCACCGACTGATCGTCCGGGGAGCCGAGAATCGTTTTCCGGAGAGCTTCCGGATCAATCCCGGTAAAAGCCAGAAAACGACCATCAAAGGGAAAAAGCCCGTTTTCCGGGTTGAACCCTTTAAGAAGGTTGGGAACATAGTCGTCCGGAAGACGTTTTTGCTCGTGCAATCGCACCTTGTCGACAAGACGCGGCAAAATGACGTATCCCCCCATCTTTTCCCGGGGAGATCTCAACAAGATAGCGGGGCGGAATGGTTCATTCATGACCTTGTTCTCTCTTTCCCTTTTAAATGTTCGGGATTCGCCCTTCTGGCGATGACGTGTCTGGCGTTTTGATCGGCGTTATTCTTAAGTCTTCAGCGCTGGCAGACGAACTCGGCCTTCGAAGACCGGTGGAGAAGGATCTGTTCTGTGCGGGTGCGGGACAAGCGCGAAAGCGGTTGCCGGTCAGCATGATGTATACTATCCACTGCAACATGAATGATCGAACCCAAAAATCAGAAAGAATCCTCCGCTTGCCCCCCTCTTGCCCTGCTCCCGAACGAAGGGAAATGTGCGGACAGGATGTTCAGGCGATGAGCTTCGTTACTAAACTCTTTATCCCTTGATACAAGCCGGTCTTGATCAATGGAACGATTTTCAGGGATTGGCTTGCATCAAAGCCTCCGTGTAGCAGAAGCACTCATAATCTGTCTGAGAAGTAGCGGCCGGGCTGTGTCCAATTTGGGAACGGGCAACAATACTCTGGGGCCGGAAGGCCGTATTGCCGGTCTATCGAACAACAGGACAAGAATCCCGAACCGGCGATGGGACACAGCAGTTGTGACAGGCCTTTTGATTCCCCCACAAAAGGATTGTTTTTCACCATCGACCTTTCCGCCGGGAATCGATCGGCTCGTCATGCTTCCTTCGGGAGGGAAAAGGTCCGGACCATCATTCCACTATCATCTATCAGTCACCCTGAAACTTGAGCTGGCGGCGTAACTCTTTTTCGGAAGAGGGGAGAATTCATTGAAGCAGATCCTTCTCGTAGAAGATGACCCCATGATTGGACAGACGCTTGCCCTCAGTCTTCCCTATCACGGGTATGACCTTAAAGTTGCCGAGAGTGTTGCCAAAGCCTCTTCCCTGATTGGTATAGATGCCTTTGACCTGATCCTTCTGGATGTTCAGCTCCCCGACGGGTCCGGATTTGATCTGTGTAAGATCATTCGGGAAAGGGACCGTCTGATTCCGATCCTGATAATCAGTGCCCGTACCGATGAGACGTCTGTCGTCAAGGGTCTGGTTCTTGGTGCGGACGACTATATCCGGAAACCGTTCGGGCTTAGTGAGCTGACCGCCCGAATGGATCGTCTTGTCGAACGGAAGCGTCTTCGCGGGAATATCCTGTCTTACAGAATGATCACGATAGACCAGGGTGACCGGAGCGTCCAGATCGACGGGCAGATGATCCACCTTGGGAAAAAAGAGTATGTGATCCTTTGCTTTCTTGTTCAGAGAGGTGGAGAGGTCGTGACCAGAGAAGAGATCCTTGATGCGCTCTCGGATGAGTCGGACATGTTTGACCGTACAATCGATTCGCATCTGTCTCATCTCAGAAAAAAAATCCGGGAGATTGCCGGAAATCGGGTCAGAATCCAGCCGATCTATGGAGTGGGTTATCGTCTCGAAGCCGGAGATGAAGTTTTATGAACAAAAAACTTCTCGTCAAGCTTTTTTTGGTCAGCCTGGCGGTCTCCTTCATCATGGATATTGTGATCGTTGCAAGTATCCGGATGCTGAACGAGTCGGGGGAGGGCCCCATCCGGAATCCTGCGATCAGGTTCTTGGCCCGTGTCATCGAAAAGGGGCATTCCTACCAGCAGACACTTCAGAGCTTTGAGGCGATGCGTCTTCAGCTTGGACTTCGGGTGCTCCCGGTCTGGATTGTCGAAGAGTCAGGGAAAATCGATGCCCAAACCGCTTCAGGCCCCCTTCCGGTGGCATGGAGTTCTTTGACAAAGCCCAGAATCGTTCATGGAATTGCAGCACATTACCGGTCGTTCCAGTTAACTCCCGATACGATGATCCTTCGACTGAGAGCTTCGCGTCCGACCTATCTTCTGGTCAGGATCCCCCGATCAGGTGCGATCAGCAGAGGATTCCTGGGGTGGACGCTGTTTTTGTTTGCGACTATGGCTGCGTCCGCTTTTGCAGGTCTTTTGATCACTTTTGTCTATCTCCGTCAAAAATCAATGGAGGCCAAAGAGATTCTCGGAAGACTTGAGAAAGGGGACCTCAAGGCCCGATTTCCGATTTCAAGGCTCGATGAGCTTGGAAGCCTCATGACGGATTTCAATCGCATGGCCAAGGCGATCGAAGAGCTTGTTTCCCGGGTGGAAGAAACGGACCGTTCGCGCCAGGAGCTTCTGCATGAGCTCGGTCATGACCTGAGGACTCCCATGACCAGCCTGAAGGCTGCAGTCGATACCATTACGGCCCATAGTGAAAGTATGTCACCGGCTCATCGGGATCGCTTTCTGCAGATCATCAGAAATGAAAGCGAATATTTTCTCAGAATGATCGATGACCTTTTCTTTATTGCTGAAGTCGGGGACCCGAAATATCGGAAAAAAGCTGAAAGAATCGATTTTACAGCCCTTGTGAAATCCGAGATGCGAATCGTGGAAGAGTCCGGGGCTTCAGGGAAACAGGACATCGCCTTTTATTTTGACAGCCCCGAAAAACCTGTTGTCTTTTCGGGGGATCCGGTTTTGTTAAAGCGTATGATGAGAAATGCTCTCCTGAATGCCCGCCGCTATGCGACATCAACCGTTGAGATCGGACTCGAAGTTGTGCAGGACGGGCATGGTGGTACCATGGTTCATATCCTGATCAGGGATGACGGTCCAGGAATCTCTCCGGAGGATGCGGTTCTTTTCGGGAAGCGCAGACCTCGAAAGCTCTCCTGCGAGAAAGATCTCTCGAATTCGGAAATTTCGCTGGGGCTTGGATCGGTGATCATGTCGGCAATCGCATCTGTCCATGGAGGCCGGATGACCATCCACAACAGGGAGAAGATCGATCCCTTATCCCGGGGGACGGAGCTTGTGATCGAGATCCCCCTCTAGCGATTTGATTTCTCCATCATTCTTCAATGATTATGTGTAAGACTCGCTTTTGTCGGGGTGGATTGTTTTTGTCAGCCACCAAAATGGTCCAATTACAAGGAGGTTTGAATGTTGCCAAGCAAGATGTCTAAGTTTGTTGTCATGGCGATGGCCATCTTTTTATTGGGGTTTTCCGGAGTTTCCAAGGCTGAGGCCGGCATGATGCATCATTGTCATGGTCATATGCATATGATCATGCATGGTGCCCCGATCCCCTTTTATCTGATGAACCAGGATCGGCTTGGACTGACACAGGATCAGGTTCATAAGCTGATCCATCTCAAGATGGTGTTCAGGAAGACTGCGATCATGGAAAAGGCCCGTATCAAGGTGATCCATGAAGATGTTCGTGTCGAGATGATGAAGAAAGACATCGACGCTTCCGATGTCAAGAAAGATATCAACCGTATCGTTGAGCACAAGAAGAAGATCATGGACAGTTATGTCGAGATGGTCTCAAGTGCCCACAAGGTCCTGACCCCCGAGCAGTTTGATAAAGTCAAAAAGCTTTGGAGGGAGATGATGATGATGCATCACGGAATGATGGAACATCACAAGATGTAATGTCCTGTTTTTCTCTTTGCCCGGGGGGCTCATGGTTCCCCGGGTTTTTTTATGGAAACTCCGTTTCATCCCATCGGCTTCCCCTGTGCATGATCGACAAGGATTTTCGTCCTGATAGCAAGCCGATTTTTTATTGTTGCAATAGTTCTAATATCGTTGTATTATTATTCCATGGATAAAATGGTTGCTACCCAGATTTTTGAATCTCTCTCTTCCGGCATACGGCTTGATATCTATCGCCTTCTGGTAAAAGAAGGAACGGGAGGAATTGTGTCCGGTCAGATCGCCCATATTCTCGATCTTCCTGCCAACAATGTGTCCTTTCATTTAAAGGCCATGACGCAGGCCGGTCTTTTGACCGTGGTTCAGGAGGGCCGCTTCCAGCGTTATCGGGCGAATATTCCGGTGATGCTTGATCTGATAGCATACCTGACGGAAGAATGTTGCTCGGGAAATACTGATGAGTGCGCTTCCTTTCGGGAGGAGGTATCCGGCCATCTTGGCTGTCTTCCTCCGTTGTCGGCAGAAAGCCAGTCAAAAAGGAGTTTTCCTTGAAGATCCTCTTTCTTTGCACGGGGAATTCCTGCCGTTCGATCCTGGCGGAGGCGACGTTCAATGCGCTTTTTCCCGGGACGATCCGGGCAATGAGTGCCGGCAGCCGTCCTGCGGGCTTTGTCCACCCCAAGAGCATCGCTCTTTTGAAAAGAGAGTCGATCCCTGTCGATGGACTCTACAGCAAATCATTGGAAGAACTGATCGAGGTTCCGGATGTTGTGATCAGTGTCTGCGATGACGCTGCCGGTGAGCCTTGTCCTGTTTACCTGAAATCCGCCATTCGTTCGCATTGGGGCGTTTTTGATCCTGCAAAGGTAGAGGGTGAGGAGAGGGATATCGATGCCGCATTCGAAAGGGTTTACCGCATCCTTCTTTTCCGGATTGAGACGCTTCTTGCCTTTTTTGATTCGGGTCAGATGGGTTCACCCGCCCTGTTGAAAAAAGAGCTTGATCGTATCGGTACGCTGGTGCCCTGATGGGGAGGTGTCAGAGAGGAAGGCCATGTGGTCTTCTCGTGTTTATTAATTCAATGATATTTGGAGGATTGAAATGAAAAAGATTGAAGTCTATGATCCCGCCCTTTGCTGCTCGACCGGTGTTTGTGGTCCGGAAGTGGACACTGTCCTTGTCGGATTTGCTGCCGATGTCGAAAGCCTGAAAAGAAGTGGCGGCGATATCGTTCGCCTGAACCTTGCACAGGACCCGTTGGCGTTCGCCGAGAATCCTCTGGTCAAGGGTCTTCTTGCCCGATCCGGCCAAAGCGCCCTTCCGGTCATTCTCGTTGAAGGGGAGATTGCTCTTGCCGGAAGATATCCGACCCGGTCCGAGCTGTTTTTGTTTGCCGGATTTACTGAATCTCCTGAAGCCGGGATGAAAAAGGTTGCCCCAAGTGGTTGCTGCGATGACAGAGGATGCTGTTGATCGTTCTTTTCCGGGTTCCCGACGGGATCGTCCGAATGAAAGGAAAAAATTCATGATGAAGTTTCTGGAGAATCCTCCTGAAGTTTTTCTCTTTACGGGAAAAGGTGGGGTTGGTAAAACCACACTTTCTTGCGCCACTGCCGTTTATCTGGCCGGCCTTGGAAAGAAGGTTCTTCTTGTGAGTACCGATCCGGCCTCCAATATAGGACAGGTTTTTGGGCAGGCGATCGGCAACCGGATTACAGCCCTGGCCCAGGTTGATGGACTGTTCGCTCTTGAGATCGACCCGGTTGATGCTGCGAGAAAAGTTCGGGAACGGGTTGTCGGACCGGTGAGGGGAGTTCTGCCGGATGATGTGGTCAAAGGGATCGAGGAGCAGTTGTCCGGGGCCTGTACGGTGGAGATTGCCGCTTTTGGCGAATTTACGGAGATTCTGACCGATGGGAAACTCCTTTCTGATTACGATCATATTTTATTCGATACCGCACCGACAGGACATACCATTCGTCTTCTGAGCCTTTCCGGTGCATGGAACAGTTTTATCAGCGAGAATCCTCAGGGGGCTTCCTGTCTTGGTCCCCTGTCCGGACTTGAACAGCAGAAGAAGCAGTATGAGAAAGTTATAAAAATCCTTTCCGATCCCGATAAAACCCGAATGGTTTTTGTCGCGAGGGGGCAGAAATCGTCTCTTCTGGAGGTGTTGAGAACAGCATCCGAGCTCCGGATGACCGGATTGTCCGGGGAGTATCTGGTCATCAATGGTTTATTTCCTGGGTCGGAGGTGAAAAATGATCCACTGGCCTTTGCCCTTTATCAGTCGGAAACCCGGACGATCAAAGAGATGGGCCCTCTTCTTTTGGAGTTTAAGGTGGACAGATTGCCCCTTAAGGGACACAACATGGTGGGGGTCGACCATCTGAGGGGCTTTTTCTCTCCGGCAGGGGAATCCGGTGACGACGGGTTCGTTGGTCAAACTCCAGAGGATCCTGAAGCCCTTATGTCCGACAGAAATAATGGTCTCGGGTCATTAGTCGATGCTCTTTCACTGGGCGGACATGGTCTTGTGATGATGGTCGGAAAGGGAGGTGTGGGAAAAACCACCATGGCGGCTTCCGTTGCCCTGGGACTTTCCCGACGGGGCTTTCCGGTCCATCTGACCACGACGGATCCCGCGGCACATCTTCTGCGAACACTTCCGGATGCCCCCTCAAATCTCACCATCAGCCGGATTGATCCCGGCCTGGAGACAGAGAAATACAAGAGACTGGTATTGGAGGAAAAGGGCAAGAATCTCGACAGGGAAGGTCTTTTGATGCTGGAAGAGGATCTTCGTTCTCCCTGTACGGAGGAGATCGCGGTGTTTCAGGCCTTTTCCAGAGTCATAGAGGAGTCCGACACAAAATTTGTCGTGATGGATACGGCTCCCACCGGACATACTCTTTTATTGCTTGATGCTACAGGAGCCTATCATCGTGAGGTTTCCCGCCACATCAAGGGTGGCGCTGGAAACACGACTCCGATGATGCGGCTTCAGAATCCGGAAAAGACAAAAATCATTGTTGTCAGTCTTCTTGAAACCACACCGGTGCTTGAAGCATTGTCTCTTGAAGAAGATCTCCTTCGCGCCGGGATCCCGACATGGGCATGGATCTTTAACAACAGTCTCTCTGCAAGCAGGACCCGGTCTCCTCTGTTAAAAAAACGGGCCTTGTCCGAACGTCTTTTGTGGGAGGAGAGTATAAAAATGATCAACAAACCTGTCGTGATTGTGGGGGTGCAGGAGTCTGAGCCCCTTGGGGAGATGAAGCTTCTGGGGTTAATCAAAGAGTAAGGTCCGGTCTTACCGGGTCTGAACGTCTGTCGGGTTTTTGAGTGTGGAGGGAGAGGAGCATCCTTGCAGATCAGAAGTGGGTTCGGGATTGCTTCTCTTTTGCATTTTGCTTTCAAACTGGAAACACATTCGGATCGCTCCAATGGTCGCTACTAGGTAGGGGGTGAGATAGTTCAGGAAGATCTTCATTGGCGACAGGGGAGTATGATTCAGCAGATTGGGAAGCTGGTTGATAAGGTTCAGGATGGTTCCGACAATGGTGGATGTGATGATTGCTGTGTGGACAACACTTCTCCTTGTTCCATAAGAAATGCTTTCCCGGAGCAGGTTTCTTCTCATCTCAACCTCCTTGAAGTCATAATGGTTCGTCAATGAAGGCAGGTTTCTTTTTTTTGGGTTTTGTCTCTGCAGGATATCAGCCGATATGTTTTGGATCCAGCGTGACATTGAACATATTCGACAGGATATCATAAGTGAATGATAATGCATGATGGCTTTCATAAGAATCATCGGAGAAGTCGATACACGATGGAAAAAACGAGGGGAAAACAGTGAAAGCATACGAATTGACTGGAAAAGGACTGGAACACCTCACACTGGTAAACAGGGAGAAGCCGATCCCCGGGAAGGGGGAGGTCTTGATCCGGATGAGGGCCGCATCGCTCAATTATCGGGATCTGATGATTGCAAAGGGGGTCTATCGAAGAGAGGTCCATTATCCCCTGATACCCTTGTCCGATGGTGCCGGGGAAATCGAGGCCGTTGGAGAGGATGTTTCCGAATTAAGGACAGGAGACCGGGTCATGGGTTCTTTCTTTCCTTTTTTTTATGATGGCCTGGTGGGGACAGAGACCGATCGCAGGGCACTTGGAGGAGATCTGGACGGTGTTTTGTCGGAATATATCGTCTTAAACTCTCAATCGGTAGTGAAAATACCGGCCGGATGGAGCTTTGAGGAAGCGTCGACTCTGCCGTGCGCCGCCTTGACCGCCTGGAACGCCTTGTATGGTGGTATTCCCCTTCTGCCGGGCCAGACGGTTCTCGTTTTGGGGACAGGGGGTGTTTCAATGTATGCCACGCTTTTTGCCCGAATGGGAGGGGCCCGGGTGGTGGCTACATCCCGTTCTTCAGACAAGCTTTTGAAGATGAAAGCTTTTGGGGCAGAGGATCTCATCGATACCTCCAGAGAGCCGGACTGGGAGCAGAGGGTCCATGCATTAACGATTGGTCGTGGTGTCGATCATGTGGTGGATGTCCTTGGAGGAGAGTCTTTCAATCGATCTCTCCGGGCGGTTCGGGTTGGCGGGCAGGTCAGTGTCATCGGTGTTCTTTCCGGTATTGAAGGACTTGTGGATACGACACTGATCCTTGGAAAAGCAATAGGAGTCCGGGGAATTTATGTCGGGAACAGGCGTCAGCTTGAAGAAATGGCCAGAGCCTTGGGCAATGGGACCCATCGTCCGGCAATTGATGCGGTCTTTCCTTTTTCCGAGGCCAGACAGGCCTTTATGGCCCTTGATAATAGAGCACATTTTGGAAAGATTGTGATTCGCGTCTAGGCTGTTTTGATTCTTTTTTCAAAAGACAGAGATTTTGAAGGGGGTGTGATGGCTGCTTTGCCGGGATTGTGGTTTTTTTCCGGACTGGTTATTGGAGCATTGCTGATTTTTGTCTTCTTCAGAGCAAGGGAAAGGTCTTTGTCAGGAGAGACGTTGACTCTCAGCCTGAGGCTTGAGGAAGAAAAGCGTAAATCCGCTGATGTCGAAGACCGGTTGATGGCGTTGAAGCAGGATCTTGAGTCCATCAGGGACGAGCGTGATGAACTGTCGAGGATGAATGCGGGGCTTGAAACGAGAATTGCCCTTGAGAAGTCCCATGCGGAGGAAAAGCTGGCTCTCCTCGAAAACGCAAAGGAGTCCATGGCGCTTAAGTTCCAGAATCTTGCGAACCAGATTCTGGAAGAAAAAACCGCCCGTTTTACAGAGATGAACCAGAGCCAGCTTTCTTCCCTGCTGACACCGTTGGGAGAAAAACTGAAAGAGTTTGGCGACAGGGTGCAGCAATCTTCCGAGAAGGAGTCCGAACAGAGAACGATTTTAAAGTCCGAGATTTCAAAACTGATGGAGTTGAACTCCATGATGACCCGGGAAACATCAAGTCTTACCCAGGCCCTCAAGGGAGATTCCCGTTCCCAGGGAGCCTGGGGCGAGATGATTCTGGAGCGGACGCTTGAGATGTCCGGTCTCAAGGAGAATCGGGAGTTCCGGGTTCAGGCCAGCTTTACTGATGAAGAAGGGGCAAGGCTCAGGCCGGATATCATTATTGATCTTCCTGAGGGGCGACATCTGGTTGTCGACAGCAAGGTTTCCCTTACAGCCTATGAACGGTCCCTGTCAGAGTCGGTCCCGGAAGAAAAAAAGCGTCAGACACTTCTGCACCTACAGTCTGTAAGAGGGCATTTGAACGATCTTTCCAGAAAAGATTACAGAAGTATCCATAGCTTGTCGTCTCTCGACTTTGTCCTGATGTTTATCCCCATCGAGTCGGCCTATGCCCTGGCGGTGGAGACAGATCCGGGTCTTATCGGGGAGGCTCTGGAAAAAAATGTGCTGATTGTTTACCCGGGCACACTTTTGATGGCTCTTCGTACGATTGCCCACGTCTGGCGGTATGAGGATCAGAACCGGAATGCCCTGGAGATCGCACGTCAGGCGGGAGCCCTGTATGACAAGTTTGTCGGGTTCGTCACGGATCTCAAGGATGTCGGAGAAAAGCTTGAAAAAGCCAGAAAGTCTTATGAAATGGCCTATGGAAAGCTGTCCTTGGGCAAAGGAAATCTGGTGAGATCTTCCGAACGTCTCAGGGAACTGGGTGTGAAAACGGGCAAGTCTCTTCCCGAACAGCTTCTTGATGAGTCCTCTCAGGCAGAGGAGAAACGAACGGCTCTGGATGAAGTTTCCCCGGGCTCTTAATGAGATTCTACGAAGATGGGAATAGACAAGGAAAAAGAAAGACCAGCCGATGGATAAAGTTCCTTTGATCAGGATTTTCTCTTCACAGGCAATCTTTCTTGTGGGTCCTGGTCGATGATTTCTACGCATGTATTGTTTTTGACGGCCACCATTTTTTTAATCGTTGCACTGATTTTATCCCGCCTTGCAGAGGAATTCAAACTTCCTGACATTCTTTTTTTCCTTGGTCTTGGTGTGGTCATTGGTCCCTCGGGATTCGGGCTTTTATCCGCCAGTGGTGGTGACTGGGTCCCTATCGTACTGTCGATAGGGGCATCTTTTATTCTTTTTGATGCGGGTCTTGATACCTCGTTTGAAACTCTTCGCAAGCATCGGCGTACCATCGGAGTTTTATCGACTCTTGGGGTACTTCTCTCTGCTGTTCTCACGATGTTGCTCGCAAGATATATCCTGAACCTTTCCTGGGCGGAAGGGGCTATTCTGGGGGCGATTCTGGCCTCGACCGATCCCACGGCGATCATCCCGATCCTGCGATCGCTTTCCATTCCGAAAATGATGAGAGATGTTCTCATGACGGAAGCCGCCCTCACTGATGTGACAGGGGCCCTTTTGACTTTTTCCGTAGCGGAATTTGCCCTTTCTCATGAGACAACGAAGACATGGATCCGGGATGGGCTTATTTCTGTCGGCCTTATCGTTCCGGGTATTCTGGCCGGAGTGTTGCTGGGGGCCCTTTCGGTTATCCTGATTGCGCATACCCGGTACGATTATCTCTCAAAAAACGCCCAGATTGTCGGACTTGCCGCGGTGGGGGGGAGTTATCTGCTGAGCGAGAATTTTCATGCTTCGGGATTTTTGGCGGTATATGTTCTGGGGGTTACTCTGGGGAATCCACGGGCTTTTGATCTTGGAATCCGTCCGGGTCCTCTTCCGGGCATTTCCCGTATCCGTGAAGGTGCCGGAGTGACGGCCTTTCTGGCAAGGGTAGCGATCTTTACCGTTCTTGGAGCGCATATGAAGTTCCAGTCCTTTGGGCTGTCCCCCTGGCTTCTTGTGTTGTTTATTTCCGGTTTTATCTTTTTTGTTCGTCCGGTAACGATCTTTTCTTTGATTCCGTCCGGCCGTGTTTCCGGTTTTTCTCGTGATGACCTGATTTTTATGGCTGCAACGAGGGAAACGGGAATTATGTCGGCAACGCTGGCTTCTATTTTTGAGTCACGACTTCCGGGATCGGTTCATGGAGCGGTCTTCTGGACGATTGTCGGAACGATTGTGGCTGGAGGGGGAATCAAGCCACTTTTGCTCAAAAGACTGAAACTTTCCAAACGGGATGCGGAGGAGCCTTCATCAAACGGGTAAGGGCTCACAAAAAATATTGGTACATGATGGCGTTTGCTGGCTCCAGGGAGATGCTTGAAAACGGAGGTCAGGACCTTCTCAAGGATCGAACACTCTTGTTTTTTGATTGTTTTTCTTGACATAAATAGGCGGGAGGGGTATTTTACTGCTAAACTCCCTACAAGAAGGATCTGCCAGTGCACACAGTTCATGACAAGAAGAATCTGATCAATCGGGTCAGGAGAATCCAGGGTCAGCTTTCGGGTATTGAAAAGCTTCTGGAGGGAGGCCGCGACGAGGATTATCCGGTAATCCTGCAGACTGTCGCCTCTTCTCGGGGAGCGCTCAACGGACTGATGTCCGAATTGATCGAGGGACATCTGAGGGAGCATGTTCTGGTCAGCCCCGATGGATCCCTTGCTGATCGTGAGAGAGCTCTTGAATCGATCCTCGGTGTTCTGAAGACTTACCTCAAATAGTTTTGGGTATCCGGAATTTGTGATTGATGTGAATTCCCATGTCATGTGTATTGGTTCGGAATTTAAGGTTAAAAAATCACCGGATAACAACATGTACAAAAATACATTAATTCCTGCCCAAAATCCTGAAAACTACACTGTTTGGCTTATTGACCTCAAAGCGCGTATCCGCGGTGCTCAAGCTAAAGCAGCATTTGCCGCCAATCAGGAGTTGGTATTGCTGTACTGGCATATTGGTCGTGAAATTCTTGACCGACAAACCGCCCAAGGCTGGGGAACCAAGATGGACAGATGTGGAATTTGTGCAAGAGGTGCTTGCACAATTACCCTGGTATCACCAGATTGCCTTGCTAGACAAAATCAAAACCCAGAACGAGCGCGAATGGTACGTCAAAGCCGCCATTGAGCACGGCTGGTCGCGGAATGTACTTGTCCATCAGATCGAAACCGAACTTCACAAGCGCCAGGGCGCGGCGCTGACCAACTTCAACAAGACTTTGCCTGCCGCTCAGGCTGAGATTGCGCAACAGCTTATCAAAGATCCTTGCGTCCTTGATTTCATGACACTGGATGCCGACGCCAAGGAACGCGACCTTGAAAACGCGCTGGTTGCCCATGTTCAGAAATTCATGATGGAACTCGGAAAGGGTTTTGCCTTTATCGGTCGCCAGCATCGCCGAGGAAGTGGGCATTGACGAGAAGTCGGTCACGTCCAAAATTCGAATGCAGAGCTATTGAGCGAGAAGCAATCGGCTACGCTTTGTACTCTCCCTCAATGCATAAGGAAGAGTTGGGAAAGAACTACGGACCTGACATTTCAACTCTGACAAGAATGATCGAGGCTGGTGAACTTTGAACCGAAATCAATCATAAGTTCCGGATACCCATAGTTTTTCCCCCCTTGCTTCCTGCAGGACAAGAACAAAATACTGGGATTTTTCATATTGCTTGTCTGAAAAATGGACTTGTCCCTTGCATCGGTTCTGGTTCTGGATGTATACTGAGACACGGTATCAAAACATTGAAAAGAGGGTAGGTCATGAAAATGGATCGAATGGTCGGACCCCTGTCCAGAGCGCTTCTCTTGGTAACGGTTTTTTTGTCGAGCGTTGGCTGCGCGGCGATGACCGAACCGAAAGTCAAGGCTTACATACAGGAAAAAAAGGCCTATGCTGATATCAAAAAAGGGAATCTTGAGAAGGCGGCAGTCGAATTGAAGCTTGCTCTGGGTAATGATCCCAGCGAGCCAACGATACTGA
>DAHWBS010000025.1 GCA_027323445.1 Leptospirillum sp. | reverse complement strand
AGATCCCATTGTCCAATTTTTGCGCCTCCCGCCAGCAGTTTCTCCATGGCTTCCCTCATGTTGTGTTTCCATTCGCCTTCAGGATGAAAGCTCCGGCTTTCGGAAATATAGTCCATGACCATCGTCTGGATCGTTACGGGAACCTCCATGAGCGTTTCTTCGACGTTTTTCCAGTATGAGGAAAAGTTCATGCCGGAACGGTCGAGAAAGTCAAAGCTTTGAGGGTCGGCCGCATCGATCTTGAACCAGATGGACCAGGGAATGCGGTCTGATTCCGGAGTCTTTTTCTGGGCAAAAAGATCAAGAACCTTTTTTCTGGTAGACGCTTTGAAAAGTCCTGTTCCATTGGTGATGATCTGGATGGTGACTTCATGGGACCGGTTTTTGAAAAATTCCAGAACCTTTTCCAGAACTTCAGGAAACTCCGGGACCATGGTGGGTTCTCCATCTCCGGAAAAAGAGATATCGGTCAATCGTCTTTGGGCAATTGGAGTCTGGTCAAAGGGCGGTATGGAAAAAAACTGGTTGTTTTCCACGAGATCTATCAAGTGGGAAAGCTCCGAAATAACCCGGTCCGGATCAACTTTCTGATGGACTTTCTGTACATGGAGCATTCCTTCAGGGGTTCTGTCCACCTGGCAATAGATACAATCAAAGTTGCATCCCTTGTCCGGATTCAGGTTGATTCCCACCGAAAGCCCTCCCGAGCGTCTTGAGATGACCGGGTAGACATGGATGTTGTCCCTGAATTGTCTTTGATGGTCTGAAAACAGAAGCTTTAGTGCCGCAGATGGTTCGTCCAATGGTCCTCCCTTAGAAAAGGGCTTTCTTCAAGGGGTGGCTCGAGCGAGAGAAAATGGGTGTTTTCACCCCAGACCGTTTTGACGGGGAGGGGATGGTATCCCTTTTTGCTTTCGGTAAAATGAGGCCAAAGCGCCCCATAGACGATTTCATCCATACGGGAAGGGATAGGCTCCGGAAAAAAAATGCTGGGACCATTGAAGCCTTCGGGATGAAATGAGACGCCAAGCCCCGAGATCTTTTCATCGAGCGCGTTGTTGTCCTTTTCATTTCGACCAAGAATTACCCATGTGGAGTCTTCGAAGCGATAGTGCCGGCCGTGCCGGAGAAGGGACGCGTTGTCTTTCGATCGCCCGTCATCGAGGGTGATGAAGTCGGTGACCCTTTCGCGGAAATGTTCATCGGTCAAAAGGCAACCTCCGGCGGGGCTGGGAATGGTCTTGAATCCGAACTTCCTGGCCAGGGCCAGTTGGGGTTTTCGGGAACGTCCTGCCCATCCAAAGAGTTTTTTCCGGTCGACCAGTCCTTCTTTTTCCATTCGGGTCTCGGGGAGGAGTCTCGCCGACAGGGGGCGCAGGATTTCTCCTTCCATGCCGGCTTCCTGATCGATCACATACAGCGTATCCCGTTTTTGGCTCATGGGTCTTTGTCCAACGACCTCTCCTGTTACGAGAAAGCTCGTTCCGGTCTCGGCGAGTACGTTCCTGGCAATGGTAAACATCAGGATCCTGCAGTCGATACAGGGATTGACCACTGAGCCATAACCAAAGTCGGGTTTTTTCAATATGTCAATAAAGGCATCGCCTTTTGGTCGCCGGACCAAGGGAATCCCCAGTTCGGCCGCCATGATTCCAGCAGTGTTTTCGCAGCCAAATGGGCTTTCAAGGTGAAGGGCCACAAGCTCTATTCCCTGATCCAAAATCAGCCTGCCTGCAAGGGAGGAGTCCAGTCCTCCCGAAAGAAGAAGAAGACCTTTCAATCGGCATCCTTGTCAGAGTCGGAGATGACTTCATGAATTTCCAGAACATTTGGTCCAGAGAACATTTCTCTGGGCGGATGGTTGGAGTGTGCTTTCTTGAAGGAGTCCGACCGGGTCCAGTTTTTAAAGTCCTCCATTGTTTCCCAGAAGGTCATGACGCTGTAGTACTCTGAATCGATGGGCTTTAGGATCAGGTTGCGAATGAACCCTGGCGATCCATCGATGAGTCCTTTTCTGTTCTTGAAGCGTTCTTCAAAATCTTTCTCAAATCCCTTTGCAACAAGAATGCGATTGGCAACAACAAACATGGCAATCCTTTCGTTATATTAATGGGGGAAGGATCAATACAGAGAATGAGCCGTTCCTTATCAAAGCGTATTGCGATGATGCGGGACTCCTTAGTGTTCCATTGATCGGGTGCGGATTCAAGTGGGCAAGGAGCTGGTTGGCCAGGATCCCTCGCTGGCTTCCCATCCGGATGGAGTCAGCTTTCGCCCTGAGGGGGTTCTGGCGAGAAAGCCTTCCTTCAAAAGGTAAGGTTCTACGACATCCATCAGTGTTTCGGGATCCATCTGCAGTGTTGCTGCGATGGCTTCAATTCCGACCGGTCCTCCCTCGTAGACGGACCGGATGGTCTCAAGAAACTTCCTGTCCACCCGGTTCAAGCCTCTGGAATCGATTCCCTCCATGGCGAGGGCTTCCTTTGCAAGTGCGACTGTAATGACTCCATCCCCCCTGACCTGGGCAAAATCCCTGACTCTTTTTAAAAGCCTGTTGGCTATTCTCGGAGTTCCCCGTGAGCGGTGGCCGATTTCGACAGCGGCATCGGGGATCATCATGATTTCCAGAATCTTGGCAGATCTCTCGAGAATCCGGGCAAGCTCCGCGGGGGTGTAGAAGTCCATATCCCTTTGTATCCCGAATCGATCTCGGAGGGGGGCTGAGAGGAGGCCCGCTCTTGTTGTGGCCCCAACAAGAGTAAATGTCTGAAGACGATGCCGGAATGTTCTGGCGGCCGATCCTTTGTCAAAGACGACGTCAATGGCAAAATCTTCCATTGCCGTGTACAGGATCTCTTCTACCGGGCGAGGAAGTCGGTGGATTTCATCGATAAAAAGAACCGTTCCGGGTGCCATCCTGGTCAAGATGCCAACCAGATCGCCGCCTTTTTCAAGGGCAGGGCCTGTAGTCCCCTGAAAGGGAACTCCCATGGCTTTTGCTATCAGGCTGGAAAGAGTTGTTTTCCCCAGTCCGGGAGGACCATGAAAAAGAATATGGTCCAGAGATTCTTCCCGGATGAGGGCCGCCTCAATGGCAATGTGCAAACTTCTGGTCACATCTTCCTGTCCGACGTAATCTTCGAAGGAGCGGGGACGAAGCTGGTTGGATTCCTTGTGGTCCTCGGAAATCAGCTCTTCAATTTCTTCATCAGGAAATGGTGAGGGATCAGTCAGATCCAATGTGGTAGACCTCCGAGAAAAGCTCTTCTATCGTCTCGATCCCGGGTTTCTTTTTGAGAGCGGCCGCTACAAGCCTGGATGCTTCAAGCGGTGTGTGGCCAAATTGTTGGATCAAGGCATCCCTGACCAAGGATGAAATGTCCGGGGTGGACGATATTCTATTCTTTCCGGCAGTCTCAAGCGAATTGGAGGGTGTTGATAATGGCAGGACTTCTTCCTTTAATTCGGAAATGATTTTTTTGGCGGTTTTGTCGCCAACTCCCTTGAGTGTTTTTAAACGGGTGACATCTCCCTGGGAAATCATGGCAAGCATTTCCTCGACAGGAAGGGAAAGAATCCGGAGCGCAGTCATGGGACCGAGCCCCTGAACCTTTCGAAGAAGTAGAAACAGGTCCTGCTCCTCTTTTGTTGGAAATCCGATAAGGGTAGGCGCATCCTGGTGTTCGCTCCAGAAAAACTGGGTATGCAGGCTTATTTCAGAGGACTCCGAATGATTCCCGGAGAGCAAGCCCAGTGAGTAAGGGGAAAGGTGAACCCGGTATCCGACCGGCCCCGCACGAAGGATAATGGCATCCTCTTCCCAGAAAATGATCGTTCCGAACAGTCTTGCAATCATGGTGAAAACAGCCTGCTGAAACCCAGAAAAGCCAAACCCATTGCATCACCTTCGTGGGTGCTTGAGAGATGAACCCTGGGGCCAAGCCATATGGAAAGAGATTGCTGGACGGCCTCTTTGGAGGCTCCTCCATAACCTGTGATCCTGTGCTTGAGCTCTCTTGGAGAGATGGTTGTAAACGACAACTGCATCTTGTAGGAAAGAAGAGCGACGACACCGATTACCGGTCCCAGCATCAATCCGGCTCCAGGAGCATTTTTTCGGTTGAAATGATCTTCAACAATCAGGGCGTCCGGGAGGTGGGTCTTCGCAATTTGTTCAAGACGGTCGTGTATTTCTCCGATTCTTCCCTCGAGGGGTGTTTTGGGGGAAGTTCTTATCGTCCCTTGCGCCAGAACTCGAACGGTTTCGAGAGATGTTCCGGAAAGAACCGCGTACCCTGTTGCGGCAAGTCCGGGATCAACCCCCAGCACGGTAAATGATGAGCCCTTTTGAGCCGTGGGGGGAGTTGTCCTCCCCACGGTCAGGCTTCCTGGCTTAGGGAGAGAGGGGGACATATGAATATCGGCCATCCCTTAGGACGGAGAGGACCGCATCCTGATCCTTTTTGATTTTTCTTGCAATGCGAATATATTCTCTCACCGAGTGCACGCTGTGCCTGTTGACTTCGACAATGATATCGCCTCTTCTGAGACCGGCACTTTCTGCAACAGAACCGGAGGCCACACCCTCGACAATAACTCCGTCCAGATGAGCGGGAAGGTTCAGTTGCTGGCGCATCTCCGCAGTGATATCGGTAATGACGAGTCCTTTCAGGACATTATTGAGTTTTGGTGATGAGGGTTTTTCCGAGTGATTGCCGGCCATGGCAATGTTTGCCGGAAGTTCTCCGATCATGACAGGGATTTCCCGCTTGTTTCCATTTCTGACAACAGTGATCTGAACATTTGTCCCCGGTGCAATGCGCGATATCCGGAAGCGAAGATCGTTGGCATCCTGAATCTCATGGTTGTCAAGAGAGACAATCACATCACCGCGCTTGAAGCCTGCATGGCTTGCGGGTCCATCCGGAAGAATATCACTGACCAGAACACCTTTTTTGCTGGAAAGATGGAATTGACGCTCGATAACCGGCGATATGTTCTGGATCGAAACGCCAAGCCATCCACGAACGACCCTGCCCTTTGTCCTGAGGTCGTTGACGACCTGTCGCACCATTTCGGCAGGGATGGCAAACCCGATTCCTTCATAACCGCCATTTGTTGTATAGATGGCGGTATTCATTCCTATAACCTGTCCGAGAAGGTTGACGAGAGGACCTCCCGAGTTTCCGGGATTGATTGCGGCATCCGTCTGTATGAAGTTTTCATACTGTTCGATTCCGATGTTGCTTCTTTTGAGGGCAGACACAATACCCATGGTTATGGACTGTGTCAGTCCAAAAGGTGATCCCATGGCGAGGACGATTGTTCCGACGCTGACCTTTTTGGAGTCGCCCCAGGAAACGACCGGGAGGTCATGTTTCGGGTGAATGCGGATCACCGCAACATCGGTCATGGGGTCTTTTCCGATGATGGTTGCCCTGTAGCTTGACTTGTCAGAAAGGACAACCGTGACTTTGGTGGCATGTTTCACGACGTGATAGTTTGTAACGATATACCCGTCTTTTGAGATGATGAACCCTGATCCAAGGCTTCTCTCGACATGCTTCTGCGGAGCACCTCCGGGAGCCTGATTGCCAAAAAACTGCCTGAAGAAAGGGTCGTTCATAAAGGGGTTCTGCGGTTTTGCCGTTACGACAGATGTCGTCGATATGTTGACAACTGAAGGAATCACCGCCTTTGAAACGGTCACAAAAACATTCTGGAGTGCGAGACCTGAAGCAACTTCTTCTTTCGATATCGGAGCGGGAGGAGTTTCGTTACTGGCTTTTGCTGCCTGTGGCGTCAAGGAAAGAATGAGCGATAGGGAAATGCCGAGGGATATGAGGGATCTCCGGGTCAGTTTCTTGATATTTTCAATTTGTGAAGATTGGATCATTTTCGGAGTTCTCCTTCGAATGATGGTCAGTCCGGGTTCCCGGGGGAGGGCTGCTTCAGATGGCCGCTTGGTGAGCGTCCAATGGCGTCTAGTGTTCGCTGAACGACCTCGATGATCTCCTGTTTTTTGAATGGCTTTGGAATGAGGTCAATGGCGCCAAGTGAAAGGGCTTCGACCCAGAGATGCTCGTCACCGAAGGCGGTCAGTATGATTACGGGAAGATCCGGATGGTCTTTCTTGATCGACCTGAGAAGGTCCATCCCGCTTCTTCCCGGCATGCGAAGATCGGTAAGGATCAGCGAAGCCTCCTCCCTGTCAAGGTGAGCGATGGCTTCTTCTGCAGACTGGGAGACAGATACGGCAAAGCCTCCTTTTTTCAAAATCTCTTCCAAAAGGTCAAGGGCAACCACATCGTCTTCGACGACCAGAATTTTTTTTCTGTTTTTCTGATGCGCCGGCATTGGCAGAGTTTCTGAATCAAGAGGCATAGTTGCAACCTACCATATCATCAAAAGGTGTTCAAGGGGTTTGGCTCCTGTTTCGAGCGACAGGAACCATTACGATAAAGTGGCCTCCTGGTCCTGCTCCCAGGGAAAGGCTACCACCGAGATCATCAATGATTTTACGACTGATGGCAAGGCCAAGACCTGTTCCATGTGATTTGGTCGTGAAAAAAGGTTCGAAGATCCGTTCGACGAGATCTTCAGGAACGCCTGGTCCGCTGTCCTGTACATGAATTTCAACATAGTCGCCGTTTTGACGGCCCGAGATCTCGATGGTGCCTTTCTGACCCGAGGCATCTATCGCATTTTCAATGAAGTTCAGAAAAACTCCCTGCAAGCTTTCCCGATCGGACTGGACGAGTGGGCAGTCCGGGGGGAAGTTGTAGGAGATCGTGATACCCATTGCCTCCGTTCTGGGCTGGACGAGAAAGAGGATGTCCTCTATAAGGGAGGGCAGGTTCAGTGATATTGTCGGTGGAGGATCCCTGCGACTCATGCTGAGAAGTTTCCTGATGGCTTTGATCATCCGGTCGATCTGACCAAGGATGACATGCAGATGCTTTTCCACCGGAGCAGGAAGGCCCTCTTCCTCAAGCGACAGCTCCACATGGCCACTGATGGAGTGAAGGGGATTCCCCAGCTCGTGTGCGACAATTGCGAGACTTTCCCCGATTGCAGCCATTTTTTCAAGCTCTGAAAGTTTCCTCTGGAAAAAAAACATGTTTCGACCGGCTTCTTCGAGGGAAGCATTTTTCTGGATCAGCTCATAAGTGGCTTCACTAATCTTGTTTGTCAGCGTGTCATTGAATTCCTGAACCCTTTGAAGGAGCTTCCTGTTTTCTTCCGTCCGGTCAGAGAGGATCGAAAGCATCTTGTTAAAGCCTCCACTGAATTGCCTGATCTCAAAGGTTCCGACGGGATCAACCCGGACATCGAGGTCTCCCTCTCCAACCCTCTCCATAGCCTGAGAAACTTGGTAAAGAGGGGTCAGAACCAGCTTTTTGACAACAATCGACAGAAGAAATGCCAGCAGCAAAAATCCTGAGAGAAGGAGCAGGAGTGTTCTGTTTTGCTCCCGTTGCGCAAGCATGTCCGCCTCATAAAGAGAGATAAGAACCCCGACCGTTCCAAGCTTTTTATTGTGATGGAGAAAGGGGACAACGACGTAAAGTCCGGACCTGGTCCCGATGGGTTCCCTGACGCTGATCCAGTTCAGATGATGGGAGATGACAATGACATGAGCCTGACTTTCCTTGATGGACAAAGGAGTATTGGGGTAGCTGATGATTCTGGGAAACTCTTCTCCCTCTGTGAGCAGATCCACCCTCTTGACGTTATGGCGGATGGTCATGACCGCTTTCATCTCCTTTTGAAGGGCGATCAGACCCCGTTGATCGAGTGCAGATTTTGACCCGGTCGTCGTATTGGCCGCAGGGAGAATCCGGTCGGCTTCATGGTGCATCTCGACTCCGAAGGCAAACTCCTGGGCGACAAGACGGCCTTCGTTTTCAAGAGCCAAGACGGCTCCCCGATGGACAAGAATGTTGTCCCAGAAGGCAAATGCGCCCATAAGGGCCGAAATCAGTGCGGCTACGATAACGACCATTAAAGGTTGCAGGCGGATAGGCGGCTGGATGCTCATCTTTAATCTGCGGAAGCGGGCAAAGGATTGCTCCTGTAATTCTGGCTGTAGGCGATGTAGTGGCGGGCAGATTGTCTTATCCATTCTTTTTCTTCATCGCTCAGTGGTCTTTTGACCTTCGCGGGGCTGCCGAGCGCCAGATGTCCTGAGGGAATGACTGTTCCTTCGGTTACCAGGGAGCCTGCCCCGATAATCGTGTCGTCTCCGATAACAGCCCCATCCATGATGATTGATCCCATTCCGACAAGGATTCTGTTTCCGAGTGTGCAGCCATGAAGAATGACCCGATGGCCAACGGTGACATTGGATCCTATCGTGAGGGAAAATCTGTTTCTGGTGACATGACAGACCGAAAGGTCCTGAATGTTGGTTCTTTGGCCAATTCGTATGCGGTGCACGTCACCTCTGACAATAGCTCCAAACCAGATGGATGAGTTTTTTCCGATCGTAGTGTCTCCAATCACCTGGGCTGATTCGGCAATCCATGCCGATGGTGCAACCGTTGGAAGGACACCTTTGTAGGGGAGGATCATTTAATGGCTTCTCCTTAGAGAGCGTCCAGTGTTCAGGGAAAAGTCCATGACGATTTTTTTGAGAAAATTGATAATAATAATGAGAATAACAAATGTCGGACATGTCTTCCAGCAAGTTGGATGAAGAGTGGCTTCGGCCAAAGAGATATAGGGATGCAACCAGGAGATGATTAAGAATGATCAAGGCTGTTCTGTTTGATTTTAACGGGGTCATTATCGATGATGAACGGGTCCATCTCGATCTCTTTGTCGAAGTGCTTTCTTTGTATGGGGTTGTTGTCGACAGGGATCTGTACTGGAAAGAGTTTTTGGGGATGGATGACAGGGGAGCTTTGTCTGGTCTTTGGTCCAGGCATTTTGGAAGAGAGCCGGAAGATCGCGTCCTTCATGAAATGATTGAAAAAAAAGCGGCAATCTATATGGACAGGCTCTCCTCGGGCATTCCGTTGTATGAAGGTGTTGCATCCCTCATTAAGGATCTGTCGCATATTTACCCCATGGGGATTGTATCAGGGGCCCTTCGTCCTGAAATCGAGGGAACCCTTTCCCGGAACGGTTTGCGGGAGTATTTCCATTTTATTGTCAGTGCTGAAGATACGGAAAGAGGAAAGCCGGATCCTGAAGGGTATGATAAAGGCTTTTCTCGACTGGCCTCGATGGATGGTCTCGATGGACTTTCGCGTGGAGAGGTTCTTGTCATAGAAGATTCGGTTCAGGGAGTTGAAGCGGCAAAACTTGCGGGTTTGAAGGCTTTTGCCGTTTGCCATACCTATTCGCCTGATTGTTTTTTTCCGGCGGACAGGATCTACCCAGAGGTCGGAAAAATTCTGCTTCAGGATGTTCTGTCTTTATCCTGAAATGAGGTCAGGGAGGTTTTTTCGGGGTCTGCTTTTTTTGTGATGGCAATCACTGAGTTTTGTAATGATTCAAGTAAACTATGCTAAAATGAATTGCCCTGTCCGTTCTGGAATTCTGAGGATTCGTGAGCATTTTCTTTTTCGGGGACAGATTCAATCTTGATGGTTCTTAACGTTTGTGTTTTTTAACGAGGAGTATTGAATGGTCGCAACAAGTGTCCGTTATTTTTTTAGAGTTGCTTTGTTCTCTTTGAGTTTTTTGACAGCTGTTTCCTTGCAACCGATTCACGCACAAGCTGCGAGTGGTGTTTCTTCTGAAGATTCTCCCGAAGTGGCGGCTTCTTCACAGTCTTCAACGTCAGGAAGCGGTTCCTCTTCTGGTGGGTCTTTTTCTGATATTGGAAAACTAGGAGTTGGATTGTCCTGGTCTCCGATGGAGATTACCCCAGGCGCAACGGACAGTACGAGCGTGGGTTTTGTCGGAGCGCGGTACTGGTTCAACAAGACCTTCGGTCTGGATGGCGGCCTCGGTTTCGGATTTCCCTCTGTCAGCCCCGGAACGAACTTTTTGACAACACTGGAACTTGAGCCGATGATTGCGCTGGTTGAAACCTCACGGACAATCCTCTATGGAAATATTCAGTTCATGGGAGCGTTTGGCTCAGGGAGCGAAGCAAACTCTTCCATCTATCTTTCTGCAGGGATGGGTATCGAGCACGCATTGTCCGATATGCCAAGGCTTTCGATCTATGGCCAGTGGAATCCTGTCAGCGTGGATTTTGTAACCGGGCCAAACAATCCGACCGGTTTTGGATTTTTGGGATCGGTGATGAACTTCAACACAGGTTTCCGTTATTACTTTTAATAAAATCTACAGACTTGAATCTTTGCCATTGGGGGCTTCCCCCAATGGTTTTTTTTTGCTCGTGTTTTTATTTGTAAGAATTTTTCCTATGGCTTGATTGACAATCAGGCATGTGTTCAGTAAAATTTCCACCCAATTCGATACACGATTCAAGTCATTATTTTAGTCCTTATTTTAAGGGAAGATCCCTTCACGATCAACCTTGAGGGGCAGTCTGCCAGTTTTCACTACTTCTTGTAAGTGTATGTGTTTTTTGAATAATCACTGCGATGATGATTTCGGCTTGGTAGAGATTCTTTCTCCAGTGAAGAGATCATGAGATATGTTGTCCAGGGTTGTGAAAAGAACTTAAGGTGATGGGGTTGTCTTTGTTTTCGCCGATACTCCTTTTGACGGCGGGAAGAAGGAGAATTCATGGAAATGGGTTTGCAGGGGAGGTATGATGACAGGACCTAATCGTAAAAATGCATTGAAACTTGAAAAGACTGGTTTCGCAAAGAAGGCATCTTTGGCTTTGGGGGCGATTGCTGGCTTTTTTTTGTCTGTAGGCGTTCTGGTCAGTCCTGTAAGCAAGGCTATCGCTTCGGAAAGTTCCAATTTCGGCGGGTGGGTTTTCAGGGATTCCCTTGATATCAGTATTCCTTTTAATGGCCTCTCTTTTGTCAGCCCTTCAGAAGGTTGGGTCACCGGAGCTTCCGGATCTATCCTGCACACATCTGACTCAGGCAAAACATGGACTGCGCAAGTCTCCGGAACAACCCACTGGCTTCAGTCAACGACTTTTGTGAGTCCGACCAAGGGCTGGATCGTCGGAAATCAGGGAACGATCCTGACAACGGACGATGGTGGAAAAACATGGGTTCCCCAGACATCCGGAGTCAGGTTTGATCTCTATACCGTAACGTTTCTGAGCCCGACGGAAGGTTTTGCCGGAGGATTTGCAGGGACGCTTCTGCACACAACGGATGGTGGTGCTTCCTGGACAAAGATTTCCACGGATACCGCCCAATGGATCATGAGTATCTTCTTTTTGAAGAGCAATCCTTCAAACGGCTGGGCCGTTGGCCAGGATGGCCTTGTTCTTGTAACGACCGATGGTGGAAAAACCTGGAGCAAAAAACGTAATCCGGTCGGCAAGGATCTTTATGGGGTGTTTTTCTCCGATGCCACTCATGGCTGGGCGGTCGGTACGCATGGAATCATCGAATTTTCCTCCAATGGAGGCCTTTCCTGGTCTATTCAAAACGGAATGGGTGTCGGACCTCTCGGTCGTGGGATTGAAGGCGATGAGAGAGAGCTGAATGATCTGCATGCCATAACTTTTGTGGACGACAAGACCGGATATGCTGTCGGTGTCATGGGAATCCTTCTGAAAACCACCGATGGTGGAAATCATTGGAGCCTGATCCCATCAGGGACAGGTCTCGATCTTTACAATATTTCCTTTCAGGGTCCTGGAAGCGGCTGGATCGTCGGTGTCGGAGGCATGATCCTTCACCTTGGGAACAGCTGATTCCGACTGTCCTTTTGAAAAAGAGGGCTGGCTTCCCGGGATTCGCTGGGTCCAGCCCTTTTTTTATCCCTTTTTCCCTTACTTCTCAATTATGCTAGGATCAATCCATGATTAATTATATCCCGTTGACGTTTTTTGGTTTGATAGCTGTTGTTGGTCTTGCTTTTTTTGTTCATGGATTCATGAACCGGCAGAAAATATTTGCGGATTTTCAGGAACTGGCAAAAAAACTGGACGGTCGTGCAGGGAGGGACAACATCATCTCCTATCCCTGGTTTGAGGGACATGTAGATGGAAGGGATCTGCGGGTCTTTTTTCATACTTCTGAAAATCACACAGTCAGCGTCCTGAACTTGGTTTCCGAGCTTGGAATTGCCTCGGATGCCCATTTTGTTCTTCTCCAGAAAGATGGCTTTCGGAAGCCAAAACCTGAAGATCTGGTCAAGCTTCAGGCTGAAGTTGGTCCGGCGCTTGATATCCCCGTTCCTTTTGATGTTCGCTCCCCGAATGCTGAGGAAACACAGAGGGTGTTGTCTATGCCCCCGGTTGTCAGTGCATTGGGAGAAATGACTCCTTTTAACCAGGTGCTGGTATGGGATGGACGGATCCTTTTCTCGAAGCAGTTTGACGGTGTTCAGGAAACGAATCCTGCCGCTTTCCAGAAGACGTTGTCCAGTATGGTAGGGCTGTGCCATGCTATCGAGTCCGGAATTTAAGGTCGTGTCGGAAAACAAAAAACATGTGGTCTTGCTTCTTGTCAAAAGTCCGGAAATGACCCAGTTTTTTCTGGTCATCCGGATGGCATTGGCTTTCCTTTCAACCGGAGCAAGAGTGACCCTGTTTTTGATGGATGATGCTGTCCTTGGGCTTTTGCCAAGAAATTACAGGGATACCTCATCTTTTCCATTGGCTCCGGTTCTTTCTTCAGGAGGAGAAATTCTGGTCTGCCAGTCAACGGCGGAGCCCAGGGGGCTCCTTTCTGAAAATCTGCCCAGGGGGGTTTCTTTTGAGACACAAGTCCACCTGGGCCAATTGTCTTTCGAGGCAGATCTTTTTCTTCCCTTTCTTTAAATAAAAGACCCCCGACGAGGAACACATGAGTGTTAACCCAATGAAGAAAAGTAAAAAGGTTCTCTTTGTCATCGAGGAGTCTCCCACAGCCCACCTCAGACATTTTGAAGCGATGAGAATGGCCCTTGGTTTTTCCGTAACGCATGGCGGAATGAAAGTTCTTCTGAGGGGAAGAGGGGTTCTCGCGCTTCGGGAAGTTCATCCTGGTCTGATCGGTTTGCCTCCGGAGCTTTTGGAGGTGTTGCCCTTGCTGGGAGACTTGTCTGTCGGAATCTTTGTCGAGTCAGAGAGTCTTTCTCTGTATCTTCCGGGTCGATCTGTTTTGGGTGCTGAAACGATTATCTCACGATCAGAAGGGATTGATCTGGTTTTGGGAGCGGATCTGGTTCTGGGGTTCTGGAGCCGGGGGAGAGTCGCATGAATGAAAGACGTCTTTTGCTCCTGACGCTTTTTCCTCCCCCTGACGGATTCAGGGAGGTCTATGAAAGAATGCAGACAAGATCAGAGCCTCATATGATTCTTCTGGCAGGGGAGGGTGTTCTGAACTCCATCCCGGACTGCAGGGAACTCTATCGTTTGAGGGTGGATCTTGAGGGACGGGGAGTTGTTCCCGGTGAAGATGCCATTTCTGACGAGGAGGCCGCCCTTTTGATCCTTACCGCTTCTTCCGTCATGACTTTTACCTGACCGATTTTTGTGATGCCTATTTTTAAAGGAAAGATTCGACCTGTCTGGATCATTCCGATTCTCATTTCACTGATGGCAATTCCCCTCCTTTTTCATCTCACCCAAACGATTTTCAATCCCCAGACACAGAATGCGAAAGAGGTTTTGTGTTCCCCGGGAACACCCGGTCATTTTCTTGGATGCGACTTTCTGGGGAGGGATAATTTCTCAAGACTTCTTTCCGGATCCTACGTTTCACTGGGGATCGGACTTATGGTCGGTCTTTTCTCGACTGTGATAGGAACTCTGTGGGGGGTGTTTTCCGGAGCATCGGGAGGTGCTGTCGATCAGGTGATGATGAGGATCCTTGAGGTCTGGTTCGCTCTTCCGGAGATCCTGATTGCAACGATACTGCTCCTTGTTCTGGGACATGGGGCGATGGCGGTTGTTGTGGCACTGACCTTTGGCGGATGGATGGGTGTTGCAAGGGTTGTTCGGGGTGAGACGCTACGAATCAGGGAGCAGCTTTATATGGAAGCCTCCCGCTCCGTCGGAACAAGGCCCGTATCGATGATCCTGAAGCACTTTATTCCCAACTTGTTGCCGGTGATGGGGGTCCTTCTCCTGTTCCGGATCCCTGGAGGGATTTTAGGAGAGTCGACACTCAGTTTTCTGGGACTTGGCATCTCCCCGCCCCACTCCAGTTGGGGGACTCTGGTCAACGAAGGATTCAAGGCCCTTCCAATGACTCCATGGGTTCTTGTCTGGCCGGCACTGGCGATTGTTGGTACCCTTTTGTCTTTTCAGTGGATTGCCGAAAAAATCGGAAGTTCATCATGAAGAGGCTTCAGGGAAGGTTTTTGGGAGCTATCTTTTTATTGTGGGCCGTTTTTACCCTGACATTTTTTCTTTCACGATTTGCCCCGGGCAATCCTTTCTCCGGAGACAGGAAACTTCCTCCCGAGATCATGGCCAACCTTTTAGCCTACTATCATCTTGATCGCCCGCTTGGGGTCCAGTACCTTGAAGGATTGAAGCATGCAATTGAAGGGAACTTTGGCATGTCTTTTAAAAATCCGGGATTGTCGGTCAACGATATTATTTCAAGGGCCCTTCCGGTCTCCCTGACACTGGGAGGCGTTGCCCTTCTTGAGTCTCTGGTTCTTGCCCTTTTTATGGGGCTCGCCATTGTCCTTTCTGGAAAGAAAACAGCCTCTGCGATCCGATTTTTTTCAACATCCCTGGTCGCTCTTCCTTCTTTTTTACTGGCAACGGTCCTGATCGCTGTCTTTTCAAGCTATATGGGACTCCTCCCCCCTGCACTCTGGGAAGGATGGCGATCTCTTGTTCTTCCATCTCTTTCCATCAGCCTGGCTCCCGCCGGTTATCTGGCGCGTGTTTTTGCGACAAGTCTTGAGGAAACACTGGCGAGTCCCTTTTATCAGGCGGCAAGAGGTCATGGAATATCCCGTGGGTTTTTGCTGGTTCGACATCTGGTTTTTCCGTCTCTGAACGGACTGCTGTCGATTCTCGGTCCTCTTGCAGCCTCGCTTCTGACGGGTTCTTTCGTGGTGGAATCCATCTTTGCGATTCCGGGGCTTGGACGAGTCTTTGTCCTGTCTGTGATGAACCGGGACTACCCGATGATCATGGGTACAACGATGGTGTATACCGTTTTGTTGGCGCTGATGACGCTTTTGGGAGACTGGATCATAGAGAGGGTCGATCCCCGAATCCGTGCTGTTTGACGATTTTACGGATCATTATTGAAACAGCGGATTCCAGAGAGCCTCTCCTTTTTTTGTAATCGAGGCAATGACGGATGGCTCGATCCCGATCTTTTCCAGTTGGCCCATAATGTCCTTGAATGAGACCTGTTGCTGTCCTATTCGGCCAAGACTGCTTTTCTGGATAATATAAGCCGACTGGAAGATGGCCGCGGCTTCCTTGCCCTTCCATCTTGTTTTCCAGTTGACCTCATTGCCGCTTGAACCATCAGGGCTTGAGAGGTAAAGCTCCATGCCTTTCAGAAAGTCGTCCCGCTTTCTTCTTGATGCAATGGGGAAAAGATCGGCTTTTTGGTTGCCGTGGCCTTTTTCAAAGGCGGCAAGGTCTGTGAAGTGTGTCCAGCGTGCCAGATCCTCGGCATCTTCTTCGCTCATGTTCAGATCGGTTGCGATCTGGAAGGCTCCCTGGGCCAGCCGTTCCCGAAATCCCATCGGTTCTTCCCTGAACCGTTCAAAGGACTGGGAGAAAATCGAGACCTCATAAGCGGTCAGATTTGCGATCATGGCAACCGATTCGAAAAGAGAGAGGTTTCCGATAAAGATTTCACGGAAAGACATCATCGGATTTCCGGAGACGATCGCCGCGTGGACGGAAAGGAGAGCTGTGGTTGTCACCTCGATATCGGAATGCCCGCCAAGTCCGATGGAGGTCATTCCGATACGGATCTCCGGCAGGCTTGTGTCATGGGCTCCCGGAAGGCGTCTGGGCCCCCCTTCCATGATTCGTGATGCAACAATCTTGGCTCCATCCGCGCTTGTTTCGGGTAGAAGAAGAATTTCGATGTCCGGCCCGAGCTCAAAATAGATATCCGGTGTCCGGACATAAGGGGAGACAATGGCATCAAGGGAGACAGGCGCCCCGCCTTCTTCTGTCTTGACAACGGCGATCAGCGAGAGGTCCCGGCCATATCGGAAGGCCCTGAGGACTTCCTTGGAGATTTCAGGATGTGATCTGACCCATTCCACAAGCGATTTGATGCTTTGAGGGAAGAAACTCGACATTCAGCATCCTTTTTGTAGTGTTTCCTTTTGATCAAAGTTCAGTTTAAATCTGTTGATGGTATTATGAAAGAATTGTTCAGGTTTGAAAAGTTATCGGAGGAAGTTTGAAAAACAAGAAAAATCTGACTCGAAGCCCGCAGACAAAATGCATTCATACCAGTGGTCCGGAGGATCCCTGGCGAGCATTGACTCCCCCATTGTACCAGACGTCAACCTTCACGTTTTCGGATTTTGAGCAGGTGGACAGGGTTCTTGAAGGGGAAGACGAGGGATTTGTCTACGGGAGAATGGGAAATCCAACGACCAAGCGTTTTGAGAATCTTGTCTCGGAGCTTGAGGGGGGAGAGAAAACCCGAGCATTTGCTTCCGGCATGGGCGCCATTTCAGCCATCCTGATCCATTTGACGAAGAAACATCCTGAGGTGGCTTTCCCCAGGGTCCTTTACGGGGGGACCAGGGCCTTTATCGAAAAATACCTTATTCCTTCAGGCTGTCTGATTCACTGGTTCGACCCAAGGGAAGAGGGATGGGAAGACGATCTCTCCCGAAGGCTCTCTCCCAAAACGGCCGCTATTTTCGTCGAAACCCCCTCGAATCCGGTGATGACGGTTATCGACCTTGCGAGACTTTCCAGTATTGCCAAAAGTGCTGGCGTTTCAGTGGTGGTGGACAATACCTTCGC
>DAHWBS010000024.1 GCA_027323445.1 Leptospirillum sp. | reverse complement strand
CATCAATACGACAAAAATGTTTCAGAACCCATCGGACTCTGAAACTCTGTCCCGTTCGAAAGAGAGAAAAGGTTCTTGCTATCCCAATCATTCCGACCGGAAGTGGTTGGATCAGTGGCATTCTTTTTCAGACATTCGCTCTGTGCTAGTGAAAGGGGCTAATGATTAAGCATGGCCACTTTTCGAATGCTTGATTCAGAAGAGTGGCCTTTTATCGGATCGGAACCACCGGTTTCCATATGCTTCTGGATTTATTTATTATAAATTAAAAGCTGATATGGGGTGAGTGTTTTTCTCTTCTGACAAATGATTGGTAAAGAAGAAGAAAGTTCTGCTTCAAACATGTTAGCTTGTGAAACGCTGATGGTTTAATGGAATAGAGATTTTTTCTGATTTTGGGAGATGATTGCCTCGATTTTTTATTGGATCTTGAGATTGAACTACATATGAGGACATAGTGTTTGCCGTGTTGAGTACAGATGAAAGAGACTGACAGTGGAATTCATTTCCCGATTCCCTTGACCACGGGAGCCATTTTCTTTGGAAACCTTCTGGTTATGTCTTCTTATCTGGTTCTTGTTTTTTTCGTTGGATTTCTCTTTCCCCATTTTTCTCCTTTCTGGCCCCCCGCTGCGATTGCTGCTTTTGCGATTTTGTCTTATGGATTCAAACTGGCTCCGGGGGTATTTTTAGGGGCATTTCTGGGCAATGCCCTCTTTCTTCACTGGTCTGTTCCTGAAGCACTCCTGATTGCCACGGGAAACACCCTTGGACCATTATTGGGTGCCAGACTCCTTCATGGCGGATCGGTTCCCTGGAAAGATTTCGCGACAACCCGGGATGTCGCCCGATTTTTAGGCGGAATGGGTGTATTCGGCAGTGGTGTGACCTCGATTATTGGGGCAGTGGTAACGGTTTATCTCTCTCCTCAAAATAATTCGACTTCCCTGATCGATGCATGGCTTGCCTGGTGGACGAGTGATTCCTGCAGCATACTTATGCTTGCTCCAGCCATTTTTGTCTGGTTCTTTCCTGAAAAGTCAAAAAGATCTTCTCCCATTGCTTCGTATTCTCCTATCGTGATGGGAGTATTGAGCATCTCCTTGCTGGCTGTTGGATGGGCGGTTTATTTTTTCCCCGGCTTGCCGGGAATGACAAGGCTTGGTCTGACAGGCATGTTCCTGCCTTTTCTGGTATGGGTTGCAATGACAATGTCCCAGCGGGAGGTTTTCTCTCTTTTGGGGATCGTCCTTTTTCTGCAGTTCGGGGCAACGGCCATGGGTTTTGGTCCTTTTGCCCATCTTGTAACGAATCCAGAAGATGCAATGATAGGGATGGAGCTTCTCGGAATGATGACCGGATTTGCCGTCATTCTGGTCAATGTGCTGACGCTTGAAAGAAAATCGGCGATGGATCAGCTGGAGCATATGAATCGTAGCCTTGAGTCCAGAGTTGAGGATCGGACAAAGGATCTGGACCAAAAAACCCGGGAGTTAAGTGCCCAGCTTCTTTTTCGTCAAATTCTCCTTGATTCGCTTCCTGTTCCAGTCTTTATTTCAGATTCGACAGGTGTTTTTGCGATCTCCAATCAAAAGCTGGGGGATCTGTTTGGGGTTTCTCCGTCGGATTTGATCGGAAAACCGGTGGATGAGTTCTTTTGTGCAGAGCTTGCCGAAATGTTCAAGGGCAATGATTTTTCTGCTTCGCTGAATGCGGAATTGGAGAAAGAGGATGTCACCCTTGACTTCCATGGACAGAAAAGAACTTTCATTGCGAATCGGGTCTCTATTCAGCATCCCATTCAGGGAATGATTGTTTCCCTACAGGATATCTCTGAAAGGGTTTCCCTGGAGCAACAGATCCAGGAAAGGGAACAGCTTTTCCGGCTCATCGTCGAAACACTGCCCCTTCCCATGATCATTTCAAGAAAGAGTGATTCGGTGCTGTTGTATGCCAACCCGTCAGTGGGAAGCATATTTCAGGTGGATATCCATTTTTGGATAGGCAAGTCGGTACTGTCTTTTTGGGGAAATCCGCATGACCGGGAGCTGTTTATTTCTGAGGTGACCCAAAATGGAGTTGTTTTTAACAGGGAGTTTGAGCTGAGGATGCCTTCAGGAGAGAAAATCTGGATGTCTTTGTCGGGAGGCTTCTCTAAAATGGCGGAAGAAGAGGTTATGATTATTGCCTTCAGGGATATTCGTGAGGACAAAAATCGCCAGATGCTCTTGCATCAAGAAGTTCGGACGGATTTTCTGACAGGTCTGGGAAATCGAAAGGATCTGGAAGAAACTCTCCAGGTAGCAATAGAACGGTCAAGAAAGAGATTGAGCCCTCTTGTTGTTTGTATTGTGGATCTGGATGATTTCAAGCCGGTCAATGATCTTTTTGGCCATGCCGCAGGGGATTTTCTGCTCAGGGAAGTGGCTCTCAGGATGAAGGATATTCTCCGTTCTGAAGACTATGTTGCCCGTCTGGGGGGGGATGAGTTTGTCATGATCCTTGAGAACATGGGTCCGGATAAGGGTTTGTTCTGTTTCCTCGACCGGTTCAGGGAAGCGATTGAAATGCCCATATCTCTTCCAGAAGGTGAGAGTGTTTCTATCGGACTGAGTCTCGGGTTAACGATATACAGGGAAGGAGAGATGGATCCGGATCTTCTGATGCGGCAGGCGGATGAGGCTCTTTACCTGGTCAAGAGCCAAAAAGGATCCAGGAGTTTATGGTGGAAAAGCTATTCCTGATTGTCCGACATCCCGTCAAGTCGTCCATTTTCTTACTGAGCTTTCTTGTTACCTAAAGGTTCTTTTTCAGGACAAGGCTTTTTCGCTGATGGTTGTAGCTGTCTTTTCTGGAAGACGGAAGGTCTTCCACCCGGCATGGAGAAAATCCTCTTTCCGAAAACCAGTGTCCGGTCTGGGTTGAAAGCACGAAAATCGACTCCAGACCTTCTTCCCTGGCCCTTTTCTCAAACCAGGCGAGAAGGTTCCCCGCTCGACCGCATCTTCTATAGTCGGGGTGGACGGCAAGACATGCCAGCTCCCCCGTCTTCTCTTTCGGGAATGGGTATAGCGCTCCGCACCCGATGATGTTTCTGTCCCGTCTTGTCACGGAGAAGAGGGAAATATCTGTTTCGATTGTCTCGCGACTTCGACCCTTCAAAATGCCTGAAGCTTCGAGTGGCCGGATTATTTCAATAATCCCCGGGATATCTTCAAGTGTGGCCGGCATAATCGATTCAAATGGATCAGCGGAGATCAGTATTCCGCATCCATCCCTTGTAAAAAGCTCAAGTAAAAGGGCCCCGTCGCGTAGCCGGTTCACAAGATGAACTCTGTCGACGCCTGCGGAGACAGTGTCAATCGCCCGAACGATGTGTTCTTTCTGATTCGGCGAAAGCGATTCCAGATCAAGAAGCGTTTTTGCTTCTTTTGATGTCAGCTCTCTTGCTGATCGTTCTTTTCTTTCGGGAATGCCCTCTTCGTTCATCAGAAACAGAAGTTTTTGTGCCTGGATTTCTTCTGCTACCGCCTGGGCAATATCCTTTCCGTCAAGGAAGAACAGCTCACCGGAAAGAGAGACTCCCAGTGGAGAGATCAGGACCACTTCCCCGGAAGCTATGTGAGATTTGATAAATTCGGTGCGAATATGGCGTGGTTTCCCCGTAAAAAAATGGTCAACCCCGTTGATGACACCCATTGGCCGGGCAATCACATAGTTTCCGCTGACAACCTTCAGTTGTGCTCCGCTCATGGAAGAGTTATCCCCACCTCCCGAAAGGGCCGACTCAATCTCGAAGCGGACGCTTCCCACCGCCTCCCTGATAATTTGAAGGATCTTTTCTGTTGTGACCGGGCCGGATGGAGTCCGCTCCATCTCAAGTCTGTTTTTCTCAAGAAGAAGTCCGATTCTGGAGGATGCGGCGAAAACGAGGATGACTCCTATTCCAAGGCTTCTCAAAAGAGCGATGTCGCTTGCGATGGAGGAGAGTGTTCCATCGGATAGGGATTCATCTTCAAGACTGATTACAAAGGTTTGTCCCCTGAATCGATGAATATAAGGCGATGATTCCCTGAAGCCACGAATAAACTGTTCTGCGTCCATCTTTTTGTCTGCCCTTTTGTGAGGAGGTTTTTTCTGCGCCAAACTTGCCACAAGTCTAGCAGAATCAATCTTGTTTTATCATCCGGATCCTCATTTTGTTTGAGTGTTGATGGAGCATGTATCATAAATCTGAGATCGGGACTTTTCCTTGCAAAAGACAATTTCTAAAGACAGAATGATGGAAGATGGGATGAGCGGGACAAATTGTTATGGGCCTTTTTTCAGGGATTTCCGGGTAACTCAATCATTGCCTTAAGGCAGGGGGATGGTTCTTTGATAAAGTTTGGCCGATTGTTTTATCTTGGGCTCTTTGTTGTATTTTTAGCAGGATGTGCTTCTTCACAGGGAGGGACTCCCAATAAAAACCTCTTGCTTGATCAAAAATCGACACAGTTTTATGTCATTCAGGTTCCACCACCTGTACCACCAGATCATTTGATCCTTGTCGGTTACTCTGCGTTCACGACGGATCACCGGATCAGTTTTACGGAGTTTCTCAGGTTGTCGATTCCACCGCATTCTCCTGGCCATTACTATCTGACCAATTATTCCCGGACGCTTGAATATGCGCCGAATAATCATACGGGTTCGGGTTGGGTCCATCCCTTTTTCGGCCGCCCTTATCGCTACCGGTATCAGGGAGACCTGGTGATGATTGCCTCACAATGGGCCAAAATTCAGAAAAAACGGGAGAAAAAGCTTGTCAGGGAAGAGAAGGCGGAGAAAAGAGCGGCCGATATGTCTCCTGAAAAGCATGTGCACGGCCCTGATGGCGGGGAGGTGATCCAGTCGGATGAACATTCACTGACGGAGGTTCTGCCTTCAGGCGCCTATATTGTCCATCCAAAGCGGGAACTTGTCAGAAGAGGGTTTTTCTGGAACGGAAAAGAATGGATCCCGGTCATTACCCATTGATGGTTTGTCGACCTGGTCTCTAAGGGGAGGGTGTTCCGACGGCGACTGTCCCCTTCGCTGTTTTTGGATGAAAATCCCCAAAGAAAGAGTATGTTCCCTTTGGTAGCGGGCGAACCGGAACACGGATGGTTTTGTGGGGAAGGACCAGAATCTCAAATTCAAGGTCGTAGCTTTCAAATTCTTCCGGATGGTTGTCCTTGTTTTCGAGAACAATCACGAAACGTTTGTTGGGCACGACCGATATTTTCTCGGGAATGAATTGATGGTGCTGAAGCGTCAATGGAATTTCTGGAGCGTTTTCTGCGTTTGCAATTGATGGAAGGGCGGTCAGAAAGCTTATGGCCAAAAGACTAAACCCGTAAATTGCTTTTTTCGGCCCGGACATTTTCCTCCTGGATCAAAGTGCCGTTTTTTTGCCGGCTTGTTCTGCCCGTCTCAAAAGCAGAAACATTCCTGACAAATAGACGGATACGGTGAGGATCATGATGAGTGGCGGTTTTGAACGATATCCCAGAAAATCGGCAAGCATCCCTCCAAAATACGAGTGTTCGTTCAGGATTCTGCTTGTATCCCATGTCTGGAAGATGATCGGGGGAAGAATCCCCATGGCGACAAGCCGTCCCGTTCCGGCGGCAAGCATCCCGCCTGCCATGGCGATGAGAAGAATCGATGAGATTCGGAGGAACGTCGAAATAGGAATATGAGTTGTCGATTTAAAGAGAATGATGACGAGCAGGATGGCTGTAAGGGATCCCGCAAGTCCGGCAATCATGGGGCCCGTTACGGAGTCTTCCGGGCTGGACTGAAGAGAAATGCCCCAAAGAAAAAGGACTGTCTCAAGGCCTTCCCTGAAGACACCCATGAAGGCCAGAAGGAATAAAATCCACACGTTTTCAGTCTTGATTGCGGCGGTCGCCTTTTCCTTGAGGGCTCCCCCCTGTTCCCGTCCATTTTTGGCCATCCAGATGACCATGTAGGAGAGAAAAATGGTGGGCAGGAAAAAAACGCACACATCAAGGATATTTTTTGCATTTCCGGAGAGAAAATCTTCGAGATGATCTGCAAGAAGACCCAGAACAAGACAGCATACGACTGCGACACCCGTCCCCATCAGGACAAATCTTTGCCCTTTCCGGTCGCCCAGTCTTTTTAGGGTCGATAGAAGTATGCCGACAAGAAGGGATGCTTCGAGGGTTTCCCGGACGAGGATCAAATATGTCTCAATCAAGACGTTATCTCCCTCCACAAATGAGATTCATTATCATGATCATATTCTATCTTGTGGTCGTGATGCTGTCAAACGAGACGGGTGGGCTCTAAAACATCAAGGAAATTCTCATTCTGGTTCAGACACCATCAGAAGCCTTTGAGACTGTCAAAATAGTTATCAGAGGCATAAACCATAAAATATCATTTATGGAAATTGTTTTTTAAGTCTGTTTGGAGGCATTTCTTTTAAGGATCCACTGAACATCCGGACTGGAGTTTACGAGCCTTTCGTTTGTGGGATGGTTTATCAACTTTCCGTTATGGGTTTCTTTTTTATTCGATGTCCCCTATCCTTCCTCGGTAGCCGGAAGGTTTATGGTGTGTTCTCAAATCAACGATCAACAAACATGGGGTCTCTGGGATGTTGTGGGTTGTTTCGGGAAACGATCCTGAAAGGCTGGAGAAAGAATTGGCCGGGAAAATCAACCGCCGGCGCTCTCCTTTCGAATCGGAAAAAATTCTTGTAGCTTCCCCACTCAAATCTTCCCGCCTTCAGAGTCTTCTGGCGAGGGAGCTTGGTATATTCAGCGGAATAAAAATCCTTCCTCCTGGAAATTTCCTCTGGAGTGTTCTTTCTGAGTGTTTTCCGGATTCTCCCGGCAATAACCCGTTATCCAAAATGGCCATGTCTTTTTCTCTGATGGAGCTCTTTTCTTGCTCGGAAAATTCGGGTGAGAAGATCGCCCTTCCCGGTGGAGTTTCCCTCCCTGAAGATATTTCTGTCCGATGG
Source organism: Leptospirillum sp. (assembly GCA_027323445.1). Lineage (GTDB taxonomy): Bacteria > Nitrospirota > Leptospirillia > Leptospirillales > Leptospirillaceae > Leptospirillum. The sequence goes on along the minus strand of DAHWBS010000024.1, from coordinate 10,233 downwards.
GAGTTAGCCGCAACACTGGGAGAGATTTTTGACCGGATACTGATCTATCGCCCCGACTGGGTCCTTGGTTGGGAAAGAAATCTCGGCTACAAGGATCCATGGGCTGATTTGTGGCGTTTCCTGGTTAAAAAAACCCCTTTCCACAGAGTGTCTCTTTTGGAACGATTTTCAAGGCTTGTGAGGGAAGAGCCAGAATCTCTCACGGGGAAATCTTTTCTGAAAACCCCGGTGCATGTCATAGGCCATTCTCTTCTGCCCCCTTCTTTTCTGGATTTTCTGAAAGATCTTTCCGTACTGACCGATGTTGTGATTTATCAATGGCAGGCGACATCGGTCTATCTTTTGCCCGGTTTTTCAACCTTGATGCCGGGAGACTCCCAGGGGAGTGCGGTCAATCCCTTGACCCGGGCACTGGGGTCCCAGTTTCTTCGAATGAGGGATCTTTGTCTTGCCCGATCCGGGCAGACGGAAGAAGTTTTTTCAACTCCAAAGGGGGAGAGCCTTCTTTCCAGAATTCAGAATGAGATCATCAATGATCGATCCGGCCTTCGCGTTCAGGACTCCAGGATCGACCAGTCTTTGCGCATCTGCTTGGCCCGAACTCCCATCGGAGAGGTGCAGGCGCTTTATCAGGAGATTCTTGACGCTTTCGCCCGGGACAGTTCGCTTATGCCTTCCGATGTTTTGGTGATGGTATCGGACCTTGACCTTTTTGCTCCCTTCATTGATGCGGTTTTTCAAGAAAAAAAGGGAGGTGGAGGCTCTGTCCCGTATCGCATTCTCGGAAGGGGCGGTCAGGATATCTTCCGGTATCTTGAAAACTGTTCCAGGGTTGCCCGGGGAAAATGTTCCGCTTCCGAGGTCATGGCTCTTCTTGACCACCCTTATTTGAGGGACCAGTTTGGACTGGATCATCAGGACGTTGAAATCATTGAGCGGTGGGTCTCGAGGTTGCCTGTCTGGTGGGGAATTTCTTCTGAAACGAGAGAAGCTTTCGGCTCTCCCGAACCGGATCTGAACACCTTTTTCTGGGGGGTGGAGCGGCTACTCTTATCGTTTCCGTTTATAAACCGGGATCCTGTCGGGAACATGATTCCCTTCGAAAGCGGAGACCTCTGGGAGGTGGCTCCGGTTCTCGAAAGGTTGCAAGGTTTTTTAAAGCTCCTTCTTGACCTGGGCCATCGACTTCCAGACGAGGAAAGTGGATTTTTTTGGGGGGAAACGGTTTTCTGGATGGTGGGGCATCTTTTTTCCGAAGACTTTTGGGCAAATGATCCCGAACTTTATGCCGCCTTGATTTCTTTTTCCAGAATGTTGGCTCCGGTGAACGATCAGGAGGAGGCCAGGAGGATGTCCTCCGTGAGGATTCCGTTTCAAGGGTTCCTCCAGATGCTTGAAAATCAGGTGACAATGGCTAAAGGAGAATCTCATGGGAGGAGTGGCCATGGAGTGACCTTTTCCCCTATGGTTTCAGCACGAGGGATCTCTTGCCGATATATCGCCCTTCTTGGGATGAGTTCAGACCTCTTGACATTGAAAGACCGGGCGGTTTCCTACGATCCATTGATGAATGACCCAAGGTCTGGAGATCATTCCCGAAGGGAAGACGATCAGGGGATGTTCCTGGAGGCCATCCTGGCTTCCCGGGAGTTTCTTTTCATCAGCTATTCGGGAACCGGACAGGAACCCAGCGGGGAGATACTCCCGTCAGTACCTCTTGGACATATGATCGATTGGCTTCGCACCATGAATCCCGATTGGGACAATCCCGTGACAGCCCGGACTTTGGTCGAAGGATTCTCTACTCAAAGCTCCTCTGCGAAGAATTTCAATTTTCCTTCCATTCCTGTTCCGGACGATATGAATCAGGACATTCCCGCAGTCTTTCCCCTGCAGATCGAGCTGGACGATCTGAGAGCGTTTTTGAGGGATCCTTCCAGATTTTTCTGGTCTTTCTGGAGTGACGGAGTCCTTAAGAATACGGTTTCCGGTCTTGCTTCAAGCGATCCATTTGTGCTGGGTTTTATGGAGACCCGAACCCTCGGGAAAAAGATCTTTTCCTATCTGGATGAGAAAAAGGGAGAGATCCCTCCGATGGATTTTTTGACTCCTTTGGGACTTTTGCCTCATGGAAGTGGATCCAGAACTGTTTTTGAAAGCCTTTCCGGTTCTGTTTTCCGGCTGTGGCGGGAGAAAAATCTTTTTTTATTGCAAAATCAGGGATCGGAGGTGCCGGTTCAAGAGATTTCCCTTTCCCGGATTCCGGAGATGATCGGGCAGGCGTTCCATTTTTCCGGGACGCTTGATGGTCAGTTGTTTTTGAAGGGGAATCAGGTCAATCACGTCGTTTCCCTTCCTTATTTTCATTCCAGAAAAGACACATTGTCCCTATGGATTGACCATTTGTTGTTGAGTGTCTGTTTTGAGGACAGAACAGTTGTTTCAACGCTTTACTCTCTTTCGGGTTCGGGGAGCGAGTCCTATTGTGTGAAGGGAGACGCAAAAAGGGTTCTCCGGGATATTTTTTCACTCTTTTCCTACGCGACACTTTTTCCTGTTCCGCTTTTTTTAAAAAGCGGCTGGGATTATGTTGATTGTTGGCAAAAATTCAGAAAAAAAGGAGCCCGATCAAAATCTAAAAAAGGGACTTCAGGATCTTCTTTTGACTCAAGTTGCCCGTGGGGCGATATCAATGGGGCTGATCGCCGGAAAGCATTGGAAAAGGCTGAAAAAACCTGGGTCGGGGAGAGGAAAAACCCGGATGTTTCTCCGGAAGAAACCCTTTTATATCTCAACAATCCCCCCTGGTCGGGACAGGGGAAATCTTTGAGTGAGAGTCTTCTTGTTTCAGAGAAAATCGCATTGAGGGTCATTGCCCCCATTCTGTCTGCGATCTCCGAAGAGAAAAACAGGGACCAAGAATGACGATGAACGATCACGTTTCCAATGATCCCTTTGAAATAGGACAAGATGGGCTTCATCTGGTGGAGGCCAGTGCGGGAACCGGAAAGACGACCCTCCTTTCCGTTTTGTTCATGAAGGCGGTTATTGTCTGGGATCTCCCGGTTGAAAAAATCGCTGTGATTACCTTTACAAGAGCCGCAACCCAGGAGCTTTTGGGAAGGATCAGAAAAGATCTCCGTGAGATTCGGGAGTATCTTGGACAGAACGTACAGCATTCTGCGCGATCGACTGGACCCCAACCGATCGCCCCTCTCCTGGCACTCCTGAAAGACGTTAGCCCTGAAGAGGCTTTCTTCAGAGTTGAACGTGCCATCCTTGACTTTGACCGTGTGGTGATCAGGACGATTCACTCTTTTTACCAGGGGCTTCTTTCCGATGTTTCCCCTCTTGTAGGGATAACAGGAGAAAGGGAGATCGTTACCAGAACGGACCCCTATGTTTTTGAGGCGACTTCCCAGTTTTTAAGAGACGAACTTGAGCGCCTGAATCCGGATCTCAGGCGCTATTGGTTTCAAAAGGGAATTTCCCTCCTTTCATTTTATAACGGGGATTTTATTGAAACGCCAAAGCCGGATCCTTCCCAGCTGACTTCCAGAATTATTTCCCTTTCGCAGGGAGGTTGGCCGGTTTCGGACCCCGGTCTTTTGTCCGGTCCCGGAAACGATTTCCTGGAACAGCTCTTTTCTCAGGTCCTGGAGCGGAGAAATCAGGTCAATGAACTATCTGTCCTGGAGGATTCACCTCAAAGGACCGATCTTTTGTCAGACCCGGATTTTCCATTCAATATTGTGTGTGCAAAGAGAGATCAGCGTTCAAAGGCCAGTCAGATTCTCAATGGGAAAAAATGCAAGATTCCTGTACTCCGGAAAGCGATCGAGGATCTTGTCCATTCGATTGAATCCCTCGAGAAAGAATGGAACGAGGCATCAAAGGCATTTGTCCGCAGGATGCTTGATTGTGTCGCAAAAATTCTTGAAGAGAAGAAAAAAACAGCCCGAATCAGTTTTCAGGACGATGCGCTTCTGCTTCTCCTGAGAGCTCTTGATGGGGAGGAAGAAGCCAATCCTGACTGTCCGGAGTTATGGCCGGTTCATCTGGCCATCCGGGCAAAATTCGCGTTTTTTCTGATTGATGAGTTTCAGGATACCGATCCCTATCAGATTTCCCTTCTTTTGAAAATTGGGAAGAACTATTCGGAGGATCACTCTTTTCCGGCCCCTTCTATGGTTTTTGTGGGTGATCCAAAGCAGTCGATTTATCATTTCAGGGGAGCAGACCTCCACAGCTATCTCCAGTTCAGGGAAAAAATGGGAGGGAGACTCTATCCACTTCTGTCCTCTTATCGACAATCCAAATCGCTTCTTTTTGCGCTGAACCTTCTGTACTCGAAGCACCCATCTCCTTTTGCCAATGAGCAGATCAAGGCTCCCGAGATTCTCTGTGCATCATCCCGAAACGATTTTCTGGAGATATCCGGAAAACAGATCGAGCCAATCCGGATCCTGGTCAAGGAGTCTCCCGCTCTCTCTGGAGATCCCTCTCCAGAGACGGGGGAGGCTAGCGAAGATCCGGAAGAAATGCTTGTTGTCAGGACAACCGCACGGGAGATCTTCAGGATCCTTTCGGTGAGTGCAAAGTCCAGAATTGGAGAAAAATCGGTTTCTCCCAGAGAGATTGCCGTATTGGTTCGAAAAACCCGAGAGGCTCATCAGGTTGAAAAGGAACTGGGGCTTTTGGGTATTCCTTCTTTTCTGGAAAAAGATGGTTCTGTTCTGGATACACCGGAAGCCAGGGAGCTTGAGTGGATTTTATTGGCTATCCTTGGCAAGGGAGGTTTCTCGGGCGTCCTTGCAGCCTTGTCAAGCGAACTTGTCGGCAAGGATTTTCAGAACCTAAAGAAAATGAAGTCAGACCTTCCGGAGAAAGAAGAGAAACTACGGATGTTTTCTCTTCTCAGAAAGGAATGGGACTCTCTGGGGATTTACCGGATGGGGATTTCGATGATCTCTGCCCTGTCAATCGAGAAAAATCTTGGAGGCCGTGTTGATGGGAAAAGAAAATGGATCAACCTGAATCATCTTCTCGAGCTTTTGAATAAGTGGGAGTTTGAAGAAAGTCTCCTCCCGGAAAGACTTTTGGCTCGATTTTCCCGCGCAATCCGCAGACCGGACGAGTTTCCCATTGGTGAAGAGGAGGTTTTGCGGGCAGAAGGGGACCCGAATGCTGTTCGTATCATGACCATTCACAAAGCCAAGGGGCTTGAGTTCGACGTGGTTTTTTGTCCTTTTATCGCCAAAGCAGGGAAGACGTCCTTTCCATTAAAGAAAAGGGAGTCCTCGCTGGATTCCATTTTCCCGCCATCTCTTTGGTTTACAGGTGAAGTCGGAGAAGAGGACCTGGAGAAGTCCAAGCAGGACGCTTTCTCCGAAGAGCTTCGCATTCTCTATGTTGCCCTGACCCGGGCCCGTTACCATGTAACGGTTGTCTTAAACGATAAATCCACCAAGGAAGGACTGCTCCCTGTTTCCGGGCCATCTCCCTTGCTGTGGCTTCTTTTGGGATCTCTGAAAACGTTTTCTCCGAATAATCCCGGGAAACTTCTTGAGGACGCTGCTTCTGGCTCATCTCCCCTGACACCCTGGACATTAGCGAAAATGGTGGAAAAACTGTCCGGAGGGACGATCAGCGCAGAACCTCTTGAAAGCCTGCAGAGCCTTTCCGAACCCCATGATGATGTTCTGTGCTCACAGGATGAGCCCCCTTCAGAGAATCTTCTTTCTGCCCAAACCTTTCCCCCGGATCGACAGGGATGGATACAGGAAAGCTTTACGTCAATCGTTCGGTTTTTTGAGGATCAGTCTTCTGAGGGAGAGTTTTTTCCGAACATTGATGACGTTCGGGAGAAACAGGCTCCCCGGGGAGGTCTGCCGAGAGGGGCAAAAACGGGAACGTTGATTCACGAGCTTCTGGAAAACACGGACACTGATCCTGAAAGTCCACGATGGATTGAGTTCGTTCAGTCCCGGCTTGAACTTCGGGGATTTTCCGCAAAAGAAGATCTGAAAAATGCCCTGCAGATGGTTTCTGCATGCCGGACAACGGTGATTGATGGAAAATCATTGAAGATCGGTGAGATTCCGAAAGGAAAAAGGGTCAGTGAACTTGCTTTTTCTTTTCCAATGGAAGGATATAGTCTTTTTCGTTTTTATCTTCTTTTAAAGAGCCTTTCTGTTCCTTTGCCGGAAGAATGGGCTGTTGAATCAAGGTCCCATGCAGAGATGAGAGGAATGCTGTCCGGGGCAGTGGATCTTTTTTTCTTTCATGAGGGCCGGGTGGCCTTTGTGGACTACAAGACAAATGATCTTGGATCAAGTCCGTCAGACTATGCGTCGGAGAAGATTCACGATGCTCTGGTTTCAGGAGGATATTTTCTCCAGGCTCTTATTTACACGGTCGCACTCCATCGGCATATGAAGACTTGCATCGGGGACAGCTATTCCTATGAACGGGATTTTGGGGGAGGGTATTTCCTGTTTCTCAGGGGGCTTCTTCCGCCACGAACGACGATGGATCAGGGGATCTTTCATACCCTGTTTTCTGGTGACACCGTCAGGGCGGTAGAAGCTTTTTTTGAAGGGGAGTCGATCGGCCTGGCCGGGTGATGCTGGTGGGTTTTTTTCTGTTTTGTTAGGATGGGCGTGAAATGCGAAAAATGGTTTTTACCTCAATAATGTTTGCCGGTTCCTTGGCAGAAAGGACGGTTTATGAACATTTCTTTTCATGGTGCGGCCTCTTGTGTCACCGGTTCCTGCCATCTTCTTGATCTGGACGGCTTTCGTCTTCTGGTGGATTGTGGACTTTTCCAGGGGGCGGATGAGCTTTTCGGGGGACAGTCTGATCCTTTTGGATTTGATCCGCGTGAAATTGATGCTGTTCTCCTGACACATGCCCATCTTGACCATTGCGGCAGGTTGCCCCTTCTTTTTCGGCAAGGCTTCCGCGGACCGATTTACGCAACCGCACCGACACGGCTTCTTTCCGGAATAGTCCTTCAGGATGCGGCACATCTTCATGAAGAAGCAAGGGACAGGCGCCACAACCATGCAAAGGGAGTGATCCACCAAAGAGATGACTTCTCCTATAATGTTTCTGATGTTATGGAGACCATGGCCCTGTTTCAGACCGTTATGCTCAAAACTCCCGTTAAGCTTCATCCTGATGTAACGGCAACCTTTCATGATGCCGGCCATATTCTTGGTTCTGCATCCATTCAGGTTTCCGTACGGGAAAAGGGGGTCACAACCAGAATACTTTTTTCCGGGGACATCGGCCCGAGAAATGTTTCACTGGTCAAGCCCTGGTCGCCTCCTGCCGACTCCGACTATGTTCTTGTCGAAACTACCTACGGGGATCGATTCCATCGTTCGAGGCAGGAGTCAGTCGAGGAACTGGCCCGTGTTCTGGCCCAAACACTGGCGGGAGGTGGCAACGTCCTGATTCCGACATTTGCATTGGAAAGGGCGCAGGAGCTTCTCTGGGTTTTCGGACAGTTTTTCAGGGAAGAAAGGGTTCCGCCGGGAACCTTCTTTTTCCTTGATTCCCCCATGGCGCTTTCTGCTACGGAGGTATTCGAACGGTTCCGCAGCGAACTTTCTCCCGAACTTGAGTCATTGATCTCACAGGGGATCGATCCATTTTCTTTCCCGGGCCTTGTGACGTCCCGCTCGATTCACGACTCTCAGGAGATCAATGCTGTCAGGAGAGATGCTGTCATTATGGCAGGCTCAGGGATGGTTTCCGGAGGAAGGATTGTCTACCATCTTGAGCGGCATATCGATAACCCCTTATCATCCTTGATATTTGTCGGGTATCAGGCGGAAGGAACCCTTGGTCGGGCAATTGTGAATGGGGAAAAGCAGGTCCGTCTTCTTGGCGAGATGCGTGATGTCCGGATTCAGACGCACATGATCAATGGATTTTCAGCCCATGCCGATCAGGGAGACCTTCTGGCCTGGTGTTCCAGTATGCAGGTTCCCGATCAGGTTTTTCTGGTCCACGGAGAAAAACGCTCCATGACCGGTTTTTCCGAAAAACTTCCATCCATTGGATGGAGTAACCTGGCCACACCAAAACTGCATGAAACGATTGAGCTGCCTCCATCGAAAGGAAAGAGGTCATGATATTGGACCGGCCTGAAACTCTATTTGATGGGTTTTTTCGAAGGATCAAGGAAGAGCCGGGTGGAGTTTTGGGCGTGGACGTTGTCCATCAAGATGGACAACTGGTTCCTGTGTCTTATGACGGTTGGATGGCAGCAGACAGAGTTGTCCAACTGATGGAGCAAATACGACCTGATCCGGGAATGATTGTTGGTTTGACAGGTCCCCCGGGAATGACCTGGATCCTTTCGGCTATGGCGATCCTTGGCCGGGGAGGGATTGTGATGGCGATTGATCACATGATGCCTCCGGCAGAAATGATCTTTTACTGCAAGACTTTCGAGGCCGATCGGCTGGTGGCAATCGGTTCCGTGGGGGGGCCACTCTCCGGACTGTGGTCGGGGGAGGTGGTCAGTATTCCTTCCGACTATTCCCCCTCTCCAACGGGGGCAGAGGAGGCCATCAGGGTTCTTGGAGCAAGGTCCGTTCCCGGAAAGACCGATGATGTGGCATTTCTTCTGATGACATCGGGAACAACAGGGATGGCAAAAGGAGTTCCTCTCACGCACAAAAACATTCTTTCCGATGTCTTGTCTTTCAAAAAACTTAATATTTACCGGAAGGGTGACAGGGTTCTCGGGATGTTGCCGCTTCATCATGCCTATCCGGCGATGGGACTTTTTCATCTTCCCGTCCTTTTGGGGGGTGTCCCGGTTTTTGTTCCTGACAACCATCCCAAAACGATTTCATGGTGTCTGGCTAACTTAAATATTGCCCTTTTTCCGGGTGTCCCGGCCATTTGGGAGGGGTTTCACCAAAAGCTGATGGAAGGGGTCCGTCAAAAAGGAGTGGCCAAGGCGTTTGTGGCCAAAAAAATCCTGGCTCCGGTGGTAAGACGATTATCGAAATTGGGATTTCCCAAAATTGGAAAAATTCTTTTTCCAGCAGTACATGGCCGTTTTGGACAATCAATGAGAGCGCTGTCTTCTGGTGGGGCTCCGCTTGACCCTGCAGTCATCAAGGATTTTATGGGATTTGGTCTGATGCTTCTTGAAGGGTATGGATTGACCGAGACCGCTCCCGTCATTTCTTTCAACGTTCCGGATGCTTTTCAGATCGGGTCGGTGGGCCGGCCTCTTGATGCTGTTTCAATCAGAATTCTGGAAACAGGAGAGGTCCAGGTCAGAGGTGACAATGTGGCATCAAGCTATTGGCTTGACCGGCAGAAGCGCGAACCCATTGTGGATCCCGATGGGTGGTTTTCAACCGGGGACCGGGGGGAGTTGTCCAATGGGTATATCACTCTGACCGGCCGCCTGAAAGAACTTCTGGTGCTTCCCAATGGAAAAAAAATACAGCCGGAAGCGATCGAGTCCCGATGGATATCGGACCCGCTTGTTTCCGAAATTGCCGTTACCCTCAGGAAGGGTGTTCCATGGTTGCTGGTTCGTCCCGATATGGAGAAATTCCAGAGTTCCGGGCGGACAAACATTGTTCCCATTGTCACGGACATGTTTAATCTGATGCAGCAGGCCCTGCCTTCTCACAGCAGGCTGGGAGGTTTTTCGATCGTCAGGGATCCTTTGCCCAGAACAAGACTTCTGAAGCTCAAGCGATATCTCCTTCCCGAAATCGTTGAAGAGATGGAGTCAGAAAAATCGATGGACAGTCGGGAGCAGGTCTCGAGGAAAGTCGATCCTGTCGAAGAGAAAACATTTCAGATTCTGAATGAAGTTCTTACGATCAAACGGCCTGTAAGGATGGAAGATCATCTGGAAATTGATCTGGGGCTGGATTCTCTTGGAAGACTTGAGCTGGTGGCCGCTTTGGAAGAAGGGTTTGGCGCCAGAATTCCCGAGGATGCCATCTTGAATAGTCTTTTGACGGTCAAAGATCTGATGCTTGCCGTATCTTTATGGGCAAATGGTCTTAAGGTGGCAGAAAAAAGGACACTTGAAGGACGTTATTGGGAAACACCATTGACCGAGAAGGAAGAAGCTGAAGTCCCTCATCGGCCTCTTTCTCCGGATGGAAGAGCCCTGTCTTCAGGCCTTAATGTCTTTCATCTGTTTTTAAAGGGGATTTCTTCAACCTTCTTCAGGGTCAGGCT
>DAHWBS010000023.1 GCA_027323445.1 Leptospirillum sp. | reverse complement strand
GTCGGTCTTTGCCGGGGATATGGTTTTCGGGGGAGTCCACTCCTTCATGAATGACGGCCATACTTCGGAATGGCTCGCGAGCCTCGATACTTTGGACGAGGAGTTGTCCGGGGCGGACATTCTTTATACGGGGCATGGGCATTCAGGACGACCCCTCGAGATGATCTCCGCCCAGAGGCGCTATCTCCTCCATTACAGGGAGACCGTCCGGCGGTTGGCCGGAGGGAGAGCATTTCTGAGTTCGGATGAAAAGGAGGTTCTCGTCCAGGCCATGAAAGAGATTTTGCCCACGGACGCCCTGGAGGGGTTCATTGCTCCCGGGGCCGATGCGGTCGCCTTCGAATTATCCGCTAGAGGATGCTGAGCTGGCGGAAGAATTGCCTCCGCCTCCAAATCCTGATGCGCACCCTCCTTGTCTTGGAAAGACGTTTAATGTATCTTTCTTCGATTGAGTCAAGAATTCTGATTTCTATGGATGGCACCTCCGTTGAGGGTGCGAAATGCTGTAGAAAAACAGCAGGCAATATTCATTATTTTTCCAGACAAACAAGTTCATCATCAGCTTTGAGGAGTTCTCCCGAATGAAAAAACAGTATCTTTTGGCACCAGGTCCGACTCCCGTTCCCCCAGAGGTTCTTCTTGCGATGTCCCGTCCCATTATTCATCATCGCTCACCTGACTTCATTCCTATTATTCAGGATGTCAGGAAAGATCTGAAATGGCTTTTTCAGACCGAACAGGAAGTCATCACTGTAGCCGGTAGCGGTACGGCAGGAATGGAAGCCTCCATTTCAAACTTTATGTCTCCAGGAGACAAGATCCTGGCTGTAAACGGCGGAAAGTTTGGAGAAAGATGGGCCAAGATTGCCACGGCTTTTGGTGTGACAACAATAGAGATCAAGGTCAACTGGGGAGAGTCGGTCAACGTATCAGAGATCAAGGCTCACCTTGACAAGGATCCTTCCATCAGGGGCGTTTACGTACAGGCGAGCGAAACCTCAACCGGTGTTGCCCATGATGTCAAATCCATTTCCGAGATCACGAAAAACCGCGAGAACACCATACTGGTCGTTGATGCCATTACCGCACTGGGTGTCACCAATCTTCCAATGGATCTCTGGGGAATCGATATCCTGATCACCGGATCACAGAAGGCCCTTATGCTTCCGCCAGGACTTGCCTGTATCGGCGTGTCTGAGAAAGCCTGGAAGCATCAGACACAAGCCAAGTGCTCCCGATTCTACCTTGATCTCAAGCGTGAAAGGGATAATCTTTTAAAGGACACAAATGCCTGGACACCGGCAGTGACCCTCTGGATCGGTCTTGCAACATCCCTCAAAATGATGCGTGAAGAGGGACTTGAAAACGTTTTCGCAAGACATTCAAAGCTGGCACGGGCAACAAGGGAGGGCGTGAAGGGATTTGGCCTCGAAGTGTTTGCCAAGAATGCCCCGTCGGATGCCGTTACGGCGGTGTTGGCTCCTGAAGGATTTGATGGCGAGGCGCTCTACAAGAATCTCCGAAAACAATACGGAATTACAGCAGCTGGCGGACAGGATCAATTAAAGGGAAAAGTGTTCAGACTTTCTCATATGGGCTATTCCGATGTTTTTGATATCATCACAGCCATAAGTGGAGTTGAAATGGCCCTTTGCCGCATGGGATACAAGCATCCTCTCGGATCAGGTGTCGCCAAGGCTCAGGCCGTATTGATCGAGGATTAATAACCAGAACATCCTATCGGAGGACTACCGTTGTCAGAAAATATCAGGGTACTTGTCAGTGATGCCATCTCTGAAGATGGATTGAAAATTTTCAGGGAAGCGGGCTTTGATGTTGTGGTCAAGACGAAGCTTACCCCGGAAGAGCTTGCTGTTGAAATAGCTGGTTATGATGGTCTGGTCATCAGAAGCGGAACCAAGGTAACCAAAGAAATATTAAAAGGGGCCAAGCGTCTGAAGGTTGTTGGACGCGCCGGAGCCGGACTTGACAATGTCGATCTGGAAGCGGCTACTTCACACGGCATCGTGGTCATGAATACTCCTGGTGGAAATACAATTACAACCGCAGAACACACCATGTCGCTCTTGATGTCCATGGCAAGGCGCATTCCACAGGCCAATGCATCCAATCGCTCCGGAAAATGGGAAAAAAGCAAGTTCATGGGTGTCGAGCTTTTTCAAAAAACACTCGGAATCATCGGAATGGGGAAAATTGGTCAGCATCTCACCCAGATTGCCAAAGGGCTCTCGATGCATGTGATCGCATTTGACCCTTACCTGACCCCGGAAGTGGCTGAGAAATCGGGGGTTCTTCCTGTATCCCTCGATGAAATCTATCAGAAGGCTGATTTCATTTCCGTCCATACCCCGCTCAATGCTGAAACGACAAACCTCATCAACAAGACAACTATTGCTAAAATGAAAAAAGGGGTTTACATCGTCAATTGCGCAAGGGGTGGAATTGTCAATGAGACGGATCTTGCCGAAGCACTCCTGAGTGGTCATGTTGCCGGTGCTGCCTTTGATGTGTTTGTTCAGGAACCCGTTCCTGCCGATCATCCCCTTTTGAAGATTGATTCGTTTATCTCGACTCCTCATATCGGGGCGGCAACAAAGGAAGCCCAGGAGAATGTGGCGCTGGCCATTGCCGACCAGATGGTGGACTACTTATCCAAAGGTGTTATTCGCTATGCCGCAAATCTTCCTTCGGTCTCTCCTGAAGAGATGAGCATTGTTACCCCTTACCAGAAGCTTGCAGAAATCATGGGAAATATCCTTTCCCAAATTTCTTCTTCACCATTATCAAAAGTCACTATAGAGTTTTCCGGAGAGATCGCCACAGTTCCAACGGCAGCAGTGACGATTTCCGCATTGAAAGGGATCCTCTCCCCAATCCTTGATACCCGGGTCAATGAGGTTAATGCGCCCATTCTGGCAAAAGAGCGCGGGATCGAGGTAGTTGAAGTTCGATCGACGCACAATGGGGATTACACCGGCTTGCTCTCGATCAAAATCTCTTCCCCTACGGATTCCCACCAGATCTCGGGGTCAGTCTTTCAAAAAAGAGACTACCGGATTGTCTCAATGGATCAGTTGCCCGTTGAAGTCGTTCCCGAACCGATCATGGTTTATCTCACCAATCAGGATCAGCCAGGTGTTGTCGGTGCTGTCGGGACCATTTTGGGAAATCACAAGATCAATATTTCCCGAATGCAGTTTGGCCGCGACTATCCGGGAGGAAAGGCTATTTCCATGATCGGTGTGGATGATGAAATCAGCCCGGCTCTTCTCGAAGAGCTCCGGAAGATTCCCAACATCCTTTCTCTCAAGGTTCTCCATCTTCCTTCTGCCCAGTCATGAGCAAGATTTCACAAAAATCCCAGGCTTCTTCCCGTTTGGAAAAAAGAGGGCTGACTCCGAAAGGAGTTGGCCCTCTTTTTTCAGGGAATCCCACCTTTCGGAGAAAGGTGGCGGGAGAACTCCTCGATATCTTCAAACAGAGAGGGTATAGGGAAATCGCACTGCCTGCCTTTGAATACCTTGATGCACTAAGACCCGGTATCGATCCGGCCCTTTTGGAAAAGGCCTATACCATTCAGGACCGAACTTCAGGCCATGTCCTGATTCTGAGACCAGATGCGACAGCCCAGATAGCTCGTCTTCTAGCCCATGCTATCGAATCGGGATTTGATGATCTGAGATTTTCTTATAATACAACGGTTTTTCGACACGAGGACCATCATGTTCTTGAGCGGGAACTCTTTCAGGTGGGAGTTGAATACTGGGGTAATGGAAGCGTATGGGGAGACTGGGAAATCATTCACCTTTGCCTTCAGGGTGCAAGAAAGCTTGCCATATGGGACCCAACTCTTGTCCTGTCTCATCATGGGCTTCAAACATCCATTCTGGACCTGATCGGAATGATTGCTCCTGGGGCTTCCAGGCAGGAGATATCAAGGATTTTTTACGCCCATGATTCTGGATCGCTTCTCCAAATCATCCGGGAGGGGGGAAACAAAAAGGCCCTTTCAGACAGAAAAACAAAAGTATTCTCGGAAACACTGATTTTTCTTCTCCGGAACGTTGTTTCTCTTCCGGAAGCCATTTCTTCTCTTGAAGCGTTGCTATCCTGCCTGCCGCATGACCGGATCGACGAATCTTTTCTCTCATTGGTCAAGGAATGGACCTATGGCCCTTCCGAAATCGTTCTGGATCTGGCTCTTGCTCCTGTTGGTCCTTATTACAGCGGTATGTTCTTTCATCTCTATACTCCCGGATCAACGAGGGAAATCGCATCCGGTGGCCGTTATGATAAACTTCCGGCTCTCTTTGGCGCCAACATTCCTGCAACCGGATTTGCTTTCCACCTGAACCGGATCGATGACTCGACAAGTATGGGCCAGGAAGTTCGTGACCAGGGAGAAATACATTTTATTGTCCAGCCTGAAGACAGCGGGAGTTATCACCTGATCGAAAAACTCATTTTCAGCCTGACTCAAAACAGGCAACCTGTTCGAATCCTTTATCCTCAGGATTTTCCTGGAGACAAGGAACTTCAGGCTCTTGATCCTTCCTATTTCGAAAAATTTCCGAATGTTTCCGAAGTGATCCTGAAAAAAGGGGATGATTTTATCTCTTTTCTAAAAAATGGGTCTTTCCACACCATTTTCCGGACAGATTATACTCCTTCAATTGAAGATCCTTTTCTCGATCAAGGGCATCATCCAACTCTATCCTAAAAAAAAATAAAATCGGATATTCCCCGGAGTGGTAATGAAAAGTGTTAAAAAATCCGGTCATGAAGCTTTCCGGAATCTTCCCCAAAGCATAGAGGCCGAAAAATCGTTTTTAGGATCGATTCTTCTTAACAATGAAGTCCTTACCCAGATTGGTGACAGTGTCAAGGAAGAGGACTTCATTCTTGATGCCCATCGAAAGATCTATCTGGTCATGAGGGAAATGGCCGAGATCCAGCACCCCATCGATCCGGTCACCTTGTCGGATCGCCTGAAAAAAAAAGGATGGGATGGACTGACCGGAGCACCTCAATACATAGAAGATTTGAGCTACATCGTTCCAACTGCCGCCAACGCAAAACACTATGCCCGTCTTCTGACAGAAAAGGGGATTTATCGGAAGCTGATTCTGGCGGCAGAAGATATTGCACAGAAAGGTTACGAGGAAACCGAAGAGGTCGAATCACTTCTTGATCTTGCGGAAAGAAAGATCCTTGAAATCGGTTCGCATAAAAACTCGGGTGGTTTTGTGAAAGTGGGGGATGTCCCCTATCTTGATACCCAGTTCAAAAAGCTTGAAGAGCTTCGCTCAAGGGAAATAGCGGATGCCGTTATTGGTCTTCCCACTGGGTTTATTGATCTCGACAGAATGACAACAGGTCTTTATCCATCGGACCTGATCATCGTTGCAGGTCGGCCTGCCATGGGGAAAACAGCATTTGCCATGGGTATCGCGCAATATGTTTCGTTTGATCTTAGACTCCCTGTCGGGATTTTTTCTCTGGAAATGTCCAAAGAGCAGCTTTTCATGCGACTTATCAGTTCACAAAGCCGGGTTGATGCATGGAAGCTTCGAACCGGTCAACTGCCAAGCGATGATTGGCGCGCCGTTATGCAGGCATTCGGCGAAGCCAGTGATGTGCCGCTTTTTATTGATGATTCGGGAGATCTTTCTGTTTACGAGCTCAGGGCCAGAGCCAGAAGACTCAAGGCGCAAAATAAAAACCTCTCCCTGATCGTAGTGGATTATCTTCAGCTGGTGAAAGGCTCTCAAAGAACAGACAACCGGGAACAGGAAATTTCTGAAATTTCCCGTTCGCTGAAAGCCTTGGCGAAAGAGCTCAATATTCCGGTCATCGCCCTTGCCCAGCTATCCAGGTCTGTGGAAAATCGTCCCAAAGACAAAAAGCCCATTCTCTCGGATCTGAGAGAGTCGGGTGCCATTGAACAAGATGCCGATATCGTTCTTTTTATCTACAGGGACGAGGTTTACAACAAGGAAAATCTGGAAAACAAGGGCAAGGCAGAAGTCATTATCGGGAAGCAAAGAAACGGGCCGATCGGATCGGTCAATCTTGCTTTTTTGGGCCACTGCACAAGGTTCGAGAATCTGGCCTACGGCTATGACAATATGGATGGGGGAGAGTAGTTTAAAAACCTCCGACAGATGAAACGCTACCGCCCTGAGTCTGCATCATCGTGGATAATGGAACAGGAACAACATCCGTAAAGGTTTTCTCCCCAGCTTTTCCTGCTCTCACCTTAAGGACGATCTTGACGTAAACAGGAACGAGATGGTTCTGCATTGAATTCCACTGGTTGACCCATTCATGGCTGTCGAAATAAAAAAGACGCAAGGACAATACATGGTGGAGCAGGGGTTCAGCCTGGACAGCCTGAGTCCCATAGCTTAACAAGTTGGTGTCTTGCTCATGGGCCAATACATATTCTCCTTCCTTCTTTTCAGGTAAAAGAACATACTGGACCCCCATCAGATGGGAAACTGGAGCATTTTGCATCAGTCTCGTCTGGGCAAGGGATGTGAACATCAATGTATCGGTCTCCTCATCGCCCGCACTTTGAGGATTTCCGATAAAGTAGGTGAGCGGGTCATTCTGATTGATGTAGGTTGAAAGAATTTCTCCGTGAATGCGAAACAGGGCACTCTGAACATTTTCAAATATCCTGTTTCCATTGTTTGCTACCGCCAAGACCTTTTGAGTACTTTCCACTGCACCAAAGAGCAATCCAAGGATCATGGCAAAGATAGTGAATGCCACAAGAACCTCGATCAGGGTAAATCCTCCATCTTTGTGGACTGAGTCTTTTTTTAACCTCAGAAAGGTATCCCGATCAATCATTATGAACAGAACTCCTGTCCAGAAATTTGGTGTGAGAATAGAACACTACTGAACACCTGAAATATAGGAAGTAAGGCTGACCACGATTTTTTTCTTCCCTGATTTTTTGGTTATATGGACTGTCACTTGACGGATAATGGGCAAGGGGGATGCCGTAACGATCTCTTCCCATTGATAGTTTTTGTGCTCTTTTCCAAAACCTCCTGATACATCTCCGACAGGAGCAAATCCCTGCCCCACGATTTCTGACATCTTTCTATTGGCCAGAACAGTCATCTCCATTTCATCACGAGCTCTTTCATCAAGTCGCAAGGCATTGGTCCTGATGGCAAGAAGGGCAATCACCGCAACACTGAAAATAAACAGGGCCACCATGACTTCAATCAGGGTAAAGGCTTCGTCAAATGATCTTCGGGAATTCATCATCCTGCCCCCATAAAAGCCCCGTTCCCTACACCTCCCGGCAACAAGGGGGGCAGGGAAGGAACTTCAACGTCCCCTTTGAAGATATGTGTACGACCATTGACCGGATTCACCGTTATTGTCATGGAATGTGAATGCCGATCCGACAGGTGAATGGTTGTCGGCTCGACCGCTCCTGTCGGAAAAAATTGTGTAAAGGTTCTTCCTGATTCAACTCGTCCCTGATGCAGGGTATGGATTCGGGTGAAGCGGACCTTGGGTGCGATGCTCCAGACAGAGATCCCTCTTATCGTAACAGGTTTCAGGGAGCCATCGGGAGCCATTCTGAAAGAGGAGACTGTTCCCTTGTCGAGATCATACTTTAACCGGAGAACCTGTTGTTTCGAAATGGCTTCCCAATAAAGTGCCCTGTATTCTCCTGCGATTTTCAGGGAAACATCTCTTAGTCCGGGTGTTTTTTGAATCTTCAGATGGGGAGAGATGATCGCTACGACAAGACTTATGACAAATAGAACAACAACGATTTCAATCAGAGTCCATCCTGGATCTATTTTTATGATGGATACTGCATGCAATCTCAGTCTTTCGTGAAAAAACACTCTTTTGCTCAAAGAAGCCTGTCCTTTGGATAAATAGGATGTTTGAAGCGACCCCGAACATTATGACATTTCCAGAATCGTTACCGATACTCCGGAGAATCATAAAGCCCTGATTGGAGAAAGTTTTTGGAAACAGACTTCCTGTTTCGATAATTGCACATCCAGAATGTTTGTTTTATGATTGGTCTATGCAGAAAAAAAGTGACATACGTAAAGGTAGAACATGCAGTTTTTCAATCATCGTTGAGTTGGTCTTCTTTGCGGTCAGGAAAAGCGATGTTTTTGACAAACAAGCCTTAAGTGTTCTCGAGACTATTTTCAGGAGTGTCTGCGAAGATTTTCAAGTCAATCTGGTGCAGATGAGAGGAGAGCCGGACCATCTTCATCTACTTGTGGAGATTCCGCCAAAGGTTTCTGTTTCCATGCTTGTAAACAGCCTGAAGTGTGTGTCGAGTCGTCTTTTGAAAAAAGAACGAAAAGATCTTACCTCAAAATATTGGAACGGGGTTCTTTGGTCGCCAAGTTATATCGCCCGGTCCCATTTGGGAAGAGTCGGAAAAAAATTCGAAAATTGCTCAGAAGAAGAGTCTGGATCATAAATTCATAAACATCAAATGAATGAGTAACTTAATATGTTCTTTATATTTTTAGAGTTTAATTGAAATCGGTAATATTTCAATGGAGACTTTAGTGATACTTTTGACAACATTAAAAAAACTAAAAATCGGGATCATTATTTCTCCACTTGAAATGCTTCTCCCTGTTTTACTTCTGGTCTTTATGATCATTTATCCAGATGTTGTCCAGGCTGACTCTCAAAGCGCAGGAGCTGTCATAACCACCGAAACACCTTCAGCCGTTCTTTATCAAAATCCTTTTACACCCGAAGAAGATGAAAAAGATGGTGCCATCAATGAAAATGGTTACAAGGTATTGTTTTTTCCCCAGGGTGATCCGTTCACTCCACTTCTTGCTGATCCGAGACAGCCTACGAGCAATATCAGCTACTTTTTGGGATCAAATAACCATTATGGTCAATTTGACGGGACCTTTGGAGCGGATATTGGAGTTGTCCGATGGGAAAGTGAAACTTCCGGAATCAACAAATCCATTCAGATCGGGGTTATGGGTGCAGCATTTTCAAGATTTGCATTTGTCCAGACCGCAACTTTTCTTGAAAGTACTGACTTCATCATTGGCTTGCCCATCTCGATCAGGTACAACAAGTTTTCTGCAAGGATCTTTTTCTACCATGACAGTTCCCACACAGGATACAACTATACGAATTTGTTGAACCTCAACAAAAATACAGACTATGGCCAAGAGCTCCTGCAGATCATTCCATCATATGATTTGACCCGGTATTTTCGGATTTATGCTGGTGGTGCCTATCGTGTCGTAGGCCTTGGTTACTATCCGTCAGCGCAAGATTCTTTAATCGGACAGGCAGGCTTTGAGTTGTATTCGCCGGAGTGGAAATCGTCGTACTCAAGAGCTTATATGGCTTTAAACATCATCACTCAGGGGATCAATGGCTATACACCGTCGGAAGATCTCCAGATCGGTATTCTCACCCACAGACCTGCGTCCTGGATCCAGTTTCGGACAGCCATTGATTTTTATAACGGTTATTCACCCATGTATGATTTTCCGTTCTTGAAAGAGGACTATATTGCCCTTGGTGCTTATTTTGATTTTTAATCATGACAAACTCTGGAATTCCTTGGAATAATTTTTTTTGATTAGCCAGAGTTGACAGATTGATTTGTTCCTGATAGATTAGGACCGTGGGTTTCAAGAAGGTGTGGTTAATTTCAGGATTGTCTTCAGGACGAAATGAAAAGCCGCAGCTTGAATTTGGAGCTCGCGGTTTTTTTTTACTGCGAGACGCCCACATTTACTGACCGTTGGTTCATATCAAGGAGGAACACGTAATGGCAAGAGGACATGTCAAGTGGTTTAATGCAAACAAGGGTTATGGCTTTATTTCCCAAGAGAACGGTGAAGACATTTTTGTTCACTACACCGCCATCGGCGGGTCCGGATTTAAAACCCTTGAAGAAGGTCAGCTTGTGGAGTTCGAGATCCAGAGTGGGTCCAAGGGACCTCAAGCCGCCAATGTGACAAAGGTTAACGCCTGATTCACATTTGCTAAAACCGCCGATAAAGAACGCGTGGTTTTTGGCTTGTTGCTCCAAGCATCTTGAGTGAATCGTTCAAGCTCTTTCTTCAAGTGCTTTGATTGGTTAAGGATGGATCTCTAGGAACAAAGGTCATCATAATCACTAATTCCATTGGCAGTTATTAGAATTAAAGAGGAGGGGAAACCCTCCTCTTTTTATTTGTAAAGACACATCGAAAAAGCTTGATGTGCGGGAGATGTCGTTTATTTGGTATTGTTCGCCCCTTAAGTTTAATCTCCCTCAAATGGTCGAATGCCAAGCTTTTTCATCTTTCTCCATAATGTGGTTCTGCTCATTCCCAGCAATTCTGAAGCTCTTCCAATTTCACCTTCTGAGGAACGCAGTGATTGAATGATAAGCTCTCTTTCGCTTGCCATTTCTTCCAGGTCCTCAAGTCCGCTCCCGGATAGATCCTGCATAATGGATTTCAGTTCTTCTTTCACCCAACTAAGAGGAACTTTTTCACCAGGTGAAAAAGACCCCAGCATATAGTCCAGAAAAGAGAAGAGCTCACGGATATTCCCAGGCCAGGAATAAGCCTGAAGTGCCTTGATCGCATCAGGTAAAAGGATCGGGGCAGGGGCTGTGTTCTCTTGTTCCCACTTTTGAAATTTCCAGTTCAACAATACGGGAATTTCTTCCAGCTGTTCACGAAGAGGTGGGATCCTGATCGTTTTTCCACGAATCCGATAAAAGAAATCCGGTCGCAATCTTCCACTAGATAGAAGTGCTGCAAGTGGCTCATTTGTTGCCACAAGAATTCTGGTATCGATTGAGATCTCTTTTGAGGAACCAAGCGGTACCAGAGTCTTGCGGTCCAGAAATCTCAAGAGTTTCATCTGTATGGAAAGAGACATATTCTGGAGTTCATCGATAAAAAGGGTCCCTTTGTCGGATGATTCCAGTCGACCTTTTTGATCACCAATTGCTCCAGTAAAGGTTCCTTTTTGGTGGCCAAACAATAGCGAGTCGGCTATTTCGTTTGAAAAGTGTGTTGCGTCGAGGACCACAAAGGGCCCCTTTTTTCTGGGTCCGCTTTCATGGATCATTCGGGCGAGAAACTCTTTTCCGGTTCCTGTTTCTCCTTCAATGATAAGAGGGAGAGATGTTTTTCCCAGTCCAGAGATAAGCTTCATTGAGGAAGCGTTAAAATTTTGTCCTGAAAGAGGAGGGGATGTGAGCAAAAGTCTTCGGTTTTCCGCATTGGTGGAACTCTCTTCCACTTCCGGGCGTGGAGGAGAAAATGTCTTTAAAACTCCCTGAAGCTCGCTTCCCAAGGAAAGAATGCTGGTCTGAACGGTGATCATTTTTTCTTCGTGGTTACTGAGACATGCCGGAGTTGATTCGAGTGTGAGGGGTCCTTCAGCGACTGTTCTTTTAAACGTACAAGCTGAGCGGCAAAGTTCTGAACCAAGGATTGTTTTGCAGGGTAGCCCTTCAAGACGTTCGTCGGGTGCAATGCAGAGCTGTTTTTTTGCACCCGTATTTATCGCATGAATTCTGAAATCGGAGCCAACGATGACCTGTGGTTCACGGGAGGCTTCGAGTATTGCCCGCAGAAGCTCATTTGAATTGATTTCGATCTGGTCCAACAGGAATCCCCTTCACATTCGTCAAAGGATATGGGCTTATGATCTGGTCTTTGATCAAAAAGTTTTTATCGGAAAAGCACCTTAAAACTCCGTCCTTCAGGGTGGAGATACAAGGCGTGTTTTTATGGAAAAGGCTCGGGAGCCCAACGCCTCCCTGAACACTTTGAGACTCGGGCTGGACTCTCGTGTTTAGTCCCCGGAAGCTCCGGCGTTTAGGCCGGGGAGCAGTCACAAATGCATTCCGATTGTCAGGGGGAACTCGATAAGAGAGCCACCCAGAAAGTGGGACTGGGGAAAAACATTGACCCGGGCTTCTGCAAAGAAACGATTGAACGAATACCCGATTCCACCACCATACAGTGGCAAAAGCTCACCGCCCTGGGGGAAGAAAACAGGAGCGATGCCAATTGTGCCAATGACATAGAAGTCTCCTGGATCGGACTTGATCAGCCGAATTCCGGGACCGAAGGTCAAGGGAAGCAGAAAGATTCCGGGAGATGGGTAGTTTTCAAGCGTAACAGAGAAACGGACAAAGAAGGTATCATTTAAGAACCCATCTTCATTTGCACCGATACCCCATCCAAGATCAGGGGAAATAGCTGATTGGGAAGGGGCAATCGCACCTGGCAGGAACTCTCCATAGACACCAGGGATAAAAACATTATCAGCAGAGGCCGTCCGAGGTAGAGAAAATAAAAATATCCCTGTGAAAATCAATAAAATGAAAGGAGTAGATCGCCATTTTGAAGTTTTAGTATATTGAAAGAGACTTCTCAGAATGATACCCTCCAAAAGATTAGAAAATAGGCGACAAGCATGTTCGCCTGAAAATGAAAAGAGGCTGTGTCCTATGGTTTACCGTTGTCGAATATGGTCCATTATACTTTTTATCGGCTTGATATGTCCAATAACGGGGATTTTGCCCATTAGTGATAAAAGTCCGGAGAGTCAGGCCTGGGGTGACAGCTCCAATACAAACCCGACACCGTTTCCACCTCTTTTTGGAACGGCTTTTGGTGGGCCATCATCCGAGTCCGATCAGGCGATACAAAAAGATCCTCTCTTGAAGTACCCGTCACAGGGGCATATTTTTGTGACGGATCCGTCACAATGCCAATCATTTGCCTATTCGTCGGATCCTCCAAATTCCGGAGCGATGTCTCACGAATGGATTAATCAATCCGAAGTTTCCCTTAAGGGAGTCTCCAACTGCACCATTGTTCATGTTTTGTCAAAGGGAAATGTCCTTCTTTTTGTCAATCCCAAAAAACTCGATCCAGAGACGCTAAAAGCCATTGAAATACTCAAGGGACCGCCAAAAACACCTGCAGCATTTCTGTCACAGGAACAAATAGGGTATGCTGTTTTTGTAATTACTACAGAAAAATACAAGGATCCGATTCTTCTTGCCGCCTGGAGACGCTTGCTTCCGTTGCAGGCATGGGATCAAATTATTATTAACCGGTTTATCTCAAATCATCTCGGAAATCCCCATAGAGGTGAGTAGTCCTCTGCCTTTTCCGCAAATAATGTATATTATGTAAAATACAAAGTCAGAAAAGGTGACAAACGATATGAGTCTTTAATATGGATGGTATTTTTCATCGGTTGAATTTTTTTCGAATCTTTTTTTATCTGCGGGATCTTTTCCAGATTATCCTCACCTCTTTTTATGATCTGGTGGCGATCCTTGTAAAAAGGAGAAGTTACCTTCCGCTTCTTCTGCAGCAGATTCTCTCAATCGGTTTTGATGCCATTCCCATCCTGACCATTGTCGGACTATTGCTTGGCATGGGCACCGTTGCCGAAGCCGGACTCGAGCTACCCAAGCTTGGAATCCAGAACCTGGTCGGAACAATCATCATCCATATCATCCTGAGGATTGTTGGTCCTTTCGCCACCGCCATGGTCGTGATCGCCCGATCGGCCTCTGCCATTTCTGTAGAGATCGGCAATATGAGGGTTTCCGGAGAGCTCGATACCATCGAGATGCTTGGAGTGAATCTTTCTTTTTTCCTGATTACTCCCAGAATCCTTGGTGTATTGATCTCGACAATGGCGCTGACTTTCTATTTTGCCATCTGTTCTTTCACCGGTGGCTTTCTCATGGGACTTTTTGGACTCTCCATGCCCATGGTTTCGCTGATCGAAAGCCTGAAGACCAGCCTTACACTCTCCGACCTTCTTGTCCCACTAATGGACAGTGCGGCATTCGGCCTGATCATCGCCGCTGTGGCGGTATACCATGGGCTTTCAGTAGGACAGTCCCCAAATGATGTTCCCCGGGAAACGAACAAGGCGCTCGTCAATGCGATCGTTTTATGCACACTGATCCTGACTGTGATCCAGATTTTCCTGATTTTTGCCTGAAAGAAGGGCCTCAAGAGATTACCTGAAAGGATGTTTCATGCCACAGGATTACCTTTTGGAGCTGGAGGATGCGACATTTCTTCCCGTTGGAAGCGACGGTCCCCAGCTGTCATCTGTCAGCTTAACTATTTCCAAAGGTGAACATACCTATATTCTGGGAAAGGCCGGAACGGGAAAATCCCTCCTGGTCAAATCCATTATGGGTCTTATTCCCCTTTCAACCGGAATCTATACAGCCTTTGGCCGATCAATGAAAGATCCTGATAATCTGACACTCCATTATGTCCGGAAAAAAATTGGTCTTCTTCCTGAAAGTGGTATTTTGATTAATTCGCTGACAGTTCGGGAGAATCTGGTTTTTCCACTGAAGTATATGAGTCAGAACAAAAATGAACGGCCTTATGAAACGGTTGACCGCATTCTCAAAGAGCATCAGTTAGAAAAAATTGCCGATCTGAATCCCTACCAGATCGGCATCAATGCGCAGAAAAGCATCGGACTTCTGCGTGCACTGCTGTTTTCCCCGGCATTGATCATTCTCGATGATCCCTATGAAGGTCTGGATCAGGACGGGATCCTCCTGTTTCACCAGTATTTTCAGAGCCTTCTGGAGAAACAGCATACAACCATTCTTCTTTTTTCCAGAAAGCCCATCAGCCCTAAAGGGATCTTTGCGAGATACCTTCTTATGGAAAGGGATCAAACGTTTCGAAGTACTGACAGGAATGATTCCCGATTTTTTACCTTGCCGGAACATTTTCAGTAACTATTTAAAGAAAAACATTTTTTTAAAATATGCTTGTCAAAAGAAATAATCATCAATATGATCAAGAGGTATTTGATCCGCGCCAGCCCTGATTTCTGGATAATCAAATCTTTTTGACAAAAGAAACCAAAGTTTAAATCGTACCATCAGCCGAACCTGCGAGGAATCTGTGACAGAAAACAGTCTTTCTTCGAGTCAAAACACATTATGAAGCTCCATTACGTTCACCGGGAAAACGAAAAACGACTTGAGCGACTCGCGGCCTTTTTCCTCCTGATACCCCTTTTGGGATTCTTTTTCGGGCTTTATGAGGTGGCCGTCAATCAGCATGCTTTTGACAAACGATATAAAATCTATACGATTCTCGACCAGTCGTTTGGGATTGTTCCAGGGGTTCCGGTCAGGCTTGCCGGTATCTCTGTCGGAGAGGTCAAGTCAGTGGACTTTACCAAACTGAATCAGGTGCGCGTTGAGATGGAGGTTCTGAGAAAGTACTCTCCAAAAATCCGGCAGGATTCATTTATTACCGTCGAAAAATCGGGAATTATCTCCGGAGACGTAACGCTCAGGATCAGTCTTGGTTCCCCATGGCTGCCAGTCATTCTTCCAAACCACAAAATCAAGGGAGAAGCTCCCCTTACACTCGACCAGATCATGGCAAAGCTCAACCCCACCATTCTCAATCTTCAGAGGATTGTCGCCAATATTGCCGATCTTTCGGATTCGGTAGACCGTGGAAAAGGAACGGTCGGGGCTATTTTGAAGAGACAGGAGATTTACGATGAGCTTCGGGATACCGCCGGGAATATTCGTCAAACATCGGAAAAGGTGAGAGACTCCGTAGACCGGCTCCCATCGATCATGAAAAACGTCGATCTTTCCGTCAAGGATGTAAAGGCAGCCACTCCCAAGCTGGCTCCGATTTCCAAATCGGCACTCTCGCTCGTTGTCGACACCCAAAAAACCATTTCAAATGCAGACGTCATCCTTGAAAGCCTTCAGCAGAGCTGGCCTCTCAGGGACCTGATCCGGACACCCGAAGCCACATTGCCTCTTGGACAGTCTACAAGGGGATCCCTCCCCTACCCGGGATCTTCTCCAGGAAGCAGGAAGACGCCATGAATTTGTCTCATTTTGGAAATAAAAAAAAAGGTGCCCTCTTTCTGGCAGGAGTGTTCCTGCTGGCGCTTGGATCATGCTCATGGTCTTCACATCGCCTGACCGGAAACATGCTTAAAGCCAACGACAATCTTGTAAGTGCGTCGAAATTCATTGACTCCGGACATCCTGAGGAAGCCCTGATCGTTCTGAAGTCGGCGCTTCAGCAATACCAGCTTGCGGGAAATCTTCCCCTTTCTGTTCAGACCATGAACCAGATCGCCTCTCTCTATGCCAGAACACAGCAGTACTCTCTTGCCGCGCTCTGGTTCCAGAGATCACTGGCCATTGCGACAATTCTAGGAAGTCCTTCACTGGAGTCGGATACACTCGCGCTTGTAGCCCAGGTCGAATGGCAACTGGGAAAAACGGCCGATGCCAAAAAAGAGGTCGTTGCAGGAATCACCATTTCCAAAAGAATTAAAGATCGCGAGAATCGTCATGAGGTTTTGTCTGTCTTGTATTCGGTCAGCGGTTTGATCAATGCAAGGTTACACAAATCGGATCGGGCATTGGCGGATTTCAAGAAATCAATTGATTACAGCAAAAAAATTCATGATCTGAAAAAAGAGTCGGAAGATGAAGGCAATATCGGAAGACTCTATCTGATTGAGAATAATCTTCCGAAGGCCATTCAATCTTTTCAAAAGGCCCTTGTTCTCGACCAGAAGACACAAAGCCCCGAAGGAATTGCATTCGATTCTGAAGGTCTGGCACTGGCTTACAACAACATGAAAAGCTACAGGCAATCCCTGATCAATATTCTGGTTGCAATTCCCATCAGAAAGATTCAGGGGCCGGAAGATCTCTACCAAAAAGACGTTTCTCTCCTGCACGATATTGAAACAAACAGACATCACACAGAAGAACTCTTCGTTCTTGATGGATGGATCAAGTAGGTAAAAGTGTCCTTAAATATCTTTTAAATATCAAGGAAGTGCGTACCGGTCAGATTGGTTTTTCTTTTTTCTTCTCCCCTTTTTCCTTGAGGGTATCTTCAAGAGGATATCCCCAAGGATCAAGCTTTGGCCGATCGGGGGGAAGTTTTTTATCCATCACCTTCTCATATTGAACCAGACGCTGGACACCCAGACCGACAAGAAAGGCAAGTCCGACCACACCCATGAAAATGATGATATAGTTTACGGTCGAGTTCAGATTGCTGCCAATATCTGTCCCCATGTAGTCCCTTCCCTTTTTTTCTTCTTTCGAAAGTAAAGACGTATCACTCTAACGTCAATTAAAACTTTGGACTGTCAATTCCTGGCCTGACAATAATTTCAGCTCTCCC
>DAHWBS010000022.1:7850-18563 GCA_027323445.1 Leptospirillum sp. | reverse complement strand
GTGCATCTTGACTGTTTTGAGCGACAGGACAGAGATGACAAGCCCTCCGATAATCCCCAGCAGCAATCTCCCCCATACATAGAGTCCCTCGAACGACTCCAGCTTGAGTGCCTGTGCAAAATCCGGGCTGATCTTGAGGTCGTAGGCTGTTTCAAGAACCGTTATTCCTGACACAAAGACCATGGTCCAGAGCATGATTTTGGTCAGAAAAAGAAGAGGTTCGATGGGAAGTGTCGGATTGGTCAGGTAAAAGTGGCCCATATTCATGGCAAGAACAACCCCGCCCAGTAAAAAGGCCGAACCCAGAAAAGAAAAGACAAGAAGAAGATTCTTCGGTGAAGGAGACCACTCGGGAATGATCGCAAGAATGAGGCATGAAAGGGATAGGAGATGGAGGAGTGCCGCAACGGTGACGATCTGCCGGGAGCGGGGTTGCTGATTCTTCCAGTTTCCAAAGTAAACGAAGATATTGTAAAGGATGAGGACAAGAATTCCTGCAGAGAGAAACAGGACGGAAAGATTTCCTACATGACGGTAGTTTTCGGAAAGAAGAGCGGTGTAGGTTGTTGGCCCCATGAAGAAAAGGGCCAGTCCCGAAAGAATCAGGAAAAGGGTTCCATGGAGCCGGTAGAAGGTTCTGCTGACCCGGTCAAAGCGATTCATGAAAGAGAGGAGATAAAGCCCGCCTGCAGACGATTCAAGGAGGAGAGTGCCGAATACACCAGGGTGAAACATGTCAGATGGTTCCTTCTCTGTTGAGGGTGATTTTGACGGAAACATCCGCTCCCGTTTCCTGAAGGATGGGAGATGGAATTTTTGTCAGAGTGATGGCAATCGAGAGTATTCCCGGAAAAATGTCCAGTATGTGTTTCCCCAGAAGATACCCGAGGCTTTCAAGGAGGTGGGGCTTGAGGGAGCAGGCTATTCCTTTGATGGTTGCAGCCAGCTGGGCGTAATCAACGGTGTCGTCAATACGGTCTGTAACATGGGATAAGTTACGGCGGGAGTCGAGTGTGAAAATACCAGAGAGAATGATGTTCTGGGTCTGCGAGCGCTCAGACTCCGATACTCCCATATTCATGGGGAGCAGGAGGTTTGACAGAAGAATCTCCTTCTGAATGATCACGAATGAGATTCCTGGCTGATGGTCAGGGATACGGGTATGCCATCCACAACTCCATCCGATGGGGGCCCGGATGTATAGAGGGTCGGGGGAGAGTCCTCCCGGTCTCCGGAGAGCTTGAGGCGTGCCTGGACCTTTACATCTCCGGAGAGCTTGATTCCGGAAAGACGCACATTGTCCTGGTCGATCGCAAAGGTGAGCGGGAAGACAGGGTGTGGGTAGATGGATATTGCAACAGGAAGATAGGCGGGGGAGGTGCTTCCTTTCATAAAGACAACGACTGAAAGGTCTCCGTGAAGCATCCACAGGGGAACATTGGGTGCGAGGTTGACTATGCCCTTGAGTGTCGGGAGCTTTTGGGTCTGGGATGTGCAGGAGGTCGTTACGGAGAAAAGAAACAGGATCAATCCAAACAGGGAGAAGAAGGGAAGCCTTGCGGTGGTCAAAACGGTTTTTCTGGTCTTGGTCTGGATTGTGTTCGGAATCATCGATCCGGTCCCTTCATGGAAGATGGGGTATTCGTTCTGGTAAAAAACAGACAAAACAACATGGATAGAGACCATTGAGCGGGTGCTCATCATAAAATTGTCTGCCAATTCTGGCATTGTATTACAGGAAGATCGGTAACGCCAAACAATCCTGTCAGAGGATGTTGAGAAAAATGCCATTGAAGCCGAGCAAGCGGTTTTTGTGGAGACTGGTGCGAAAAGATGGGAAAGGTTGCAAAAGGAAAGCTCGAGGATGTACGATTGGAGACCTTTGGGTGAATGCCTGAAGGAGAAGCGTTGTATTGATTTGCTTGGGTCGTGTATAAAATGCATATGTGTGGGAGCTTTGTTGGATAGCATTCACACGCTGGCCCGGCCAGCGTGCATGATGCGGTGCATGCGGTGCTGTCCTACTGATGGCAGTGAAAATTCGCTATTGCATGGTTTGTAACCCTGAACATTGTTCATATTGTCAAGGAGGATCCTGATTATGTCTTTAAAGATTGAAGACAACTGTATTTCTTGTGGTGCCTGTATTCCCGAGTGTCCAAACGATGCAATCAGCGAAGGGGATCCTGTCTACATCATCGATCCAGAACTTTGCACAGAATGTGTCGGGTTTCATGAGGATCCCCAGTGCGCAGCCGTTTGTCCGATCGATGAGTGCTGCATTCTGGATCCCGAATACACGGAGACTCAGGAAGAGCTTCTTGCAAAGAAAGATCGGATTCATCCGAACGGCTGATTTTTTTCCCCATACAGGGAGCGTCGTTGCAGTCCGATCCTGCTAAAAGGAAAGGAGTTCGTAACGTGAAAAAAAAGTTTGTTCTTATTGAGCCAAAGTCATCACATCTCCATGTATACAGCCAGTTTGCCATTCCGAGGCTTGGTGTCATTTTGTTGGGAACCATGCTTCGGGACATTGGCTGGGATGTAAAGGTTTTTATTGAAGATATTGCTCCAGTCGACATGGCGGAGGTTTTCTCCGCCGATGTCGTCGGAATCTCCCTTCTGACATCCACGGCCCCGCAGTCATATCGATTGGCGGATGCTGTCAGAAGTTCCGGAATCCCTGTGGTTCTGGGGGGAACACATGTAACCTTCCTTCCGGATGAAGCTCTGGATCATGCGGATTTCGTCATCAGGGGAGAAGGTGAAGAGTCATTGTTTGAGCTGATAGGAGCGATGAATTGGGGTCCCTGGAAGATGCCAGGGTCTTCCGGTCATGCCAGTCTTCCTTTGGCTCTTTCAGAGATTGCTGGATTGTCTTATTGGAAGAATGGGCTAAAAGCACATAATCCCGATCGGCCTCTGAAAGAGGATCTGGATTCCAATCCCATTCCTGATTATGGGTTGGTTTACGGGTGGAAAAATGGAGGGCTTATCTCCATTGCGACCTCTCGGGGGTGTCCTTTTACCTGTTCCTTCTGCTCGGTTCCGGGGATGTATGGTCACGGAATGAGAATGCACTCGATCGATCGGGTTCTGGATGAGATCCGGCTAAACAAGCCGAAGTATATCTTCTTTGCGGATGATCTTTTTACGGCCAATCGCAAGCGAACCAAAGATCTTTTGCGAAGGATGATCGATGAGGGGCTCACCCCGCAGTGGGGAGCACAGGTTCGTATCGAGACAGCTTTTGACCCCGAGCTGCTTGAGCTGTTCAAGGCAAGCAACTGTTTTAATGTGTTTGTCGGTTTTGAGTCGATCAATCCCAAAACGCTTGATCTGTTCAACAAGCGTCAGACATATGAAAAGATTGTGGCGTCGATCCGGAAGTTCAAGGAAGCAGGTATTCGGATCCACGGGATGTTTGTTGTCGGGTCAGACTTCGATGATCGTGAAACGATTGTTGAAACAGCCCGTTTTGCCGAAAAGTGGGGCATGGAGTCGATTCAGCTGATGATCCTGACTCCTTTGCCGGGCTCGCCCGATTATGACCGGCTCTATGCAACAGGCGCCCGTGAGCTTCTGACGAAAGACTGGAGCTTGTATGATGGACATCATGTTGTCTATCGTCCAAGAAACATGACCGCTTACGAGCTGAATAAATCGGCAATCGACGGGATGGTCAGTTTTTATTCCTGGAAGACCATTTTTCGTTCGTTGATGCGGATGGATATTTCTTCCGTGATAATTCAGTATGGGGCCAATCGCCTCCTCAGTCGCTGGAAGGCGGAGAACCAGTACTGGCTCGATGGACTGAGGGATGATCTTTACCGGAAGTCCCTCGAGATTCAGCGAGGTGCAACTGGAATGCTCAAGTATTCCGTTGCCGTTCCCCGATTTCTTCTAGAGACGGATTATGGTCGACAGATTTACAGCGTTCTATCCGAGCTGGGCATGAAAATTATTCCTTTCGGGGATCTTTCCGATTCCGGCCCTTCCCGCTTTGAATGGTTGAAAGGGAAGGTGGACTGTGTGATCATGCCTGTCATGGAAAAGGCCCGTCAGGGAGAAGAAGTTTTTTTTGAACGCATTCAGGGACTCAGGAAGTCCTTGACAGATCAGGGTTTGAATCTTCCGACCCTGGTCCAGTTATTCCTGGATCGTCAGGACGGATCGTTTTACTCGTCCATCGCCCAGATCGGGGTTCTTGCGAGCAAGGACCTTGATCGGGTCCATAAAGCCATGCGTGGCATGTTGCCAATGTTGTCTGCTGATGCGATATCTCTTCAGACAATGGAGGCCAAACCGGTAATTATCCGGTCCTAGGGGGCCGGAACAGGAGGTTTTTAAAGCCGTGATTCAGAAGACAACGCGGATCGCCGACCCTGAAGAGGTCGGCCAGAAAAAATGGTATCTTCTTGATGCAACAGGAAAGACTGTCGGCAAGTTAAGTGTTGAAGCCGCTCGTATCCTTCGTGGAAAAGGCAAGGTCTGCTATACCCCTCATCAGGATCTAGGTGATTTTGTGGTGGTTGTGAATGCCTCCAAGATCGCCCTGACCGGACAAAAGTGGGCCGATAAAATGTATTATCGTCACAGTGGTTATCCTGGAGGTTTCAGGGAGACCACTGCTGGTGAGATGAGGGAGCGAAAGCCCGAGTACATCCTCAGCCATGCTGTAAAAGGCATGCTTCCCAAAAACAAGCTGGCCAAGATTTATATGACCAGACTTCGGATTTTCCCAGGACCTGAGCATCAGCATGCAGCCCAGTCACCTGTAACAGTCCAGACAGGAGTTTAGTATGGAGCGGGAACACAAGGAACGTGAAAGCAAGGACCAGATGGATGAAGGTCGTGGAAATGCTACAGGCAAGCGCAAGTGTGCCATTGCAAGAGTCAGGATACAGGCAGGATCAGGAAATATTCTGATAAACGACCGACCTCTCGAAGAGTATTTTCCCCGTCTTCTCTGGTCCAATCAGGTAAAGGCCCCTCTCGAGATTACCCAGATGGGAGGAAAGCTTGATATTTTTGCCCGAGTCAGTGGTGGTGGATTGACAGGTCAGGCAGAAGCTCTTCGTCATGGGATTTCCCGGGCTCTTCTTGAAATCAATCCCGAGCTAAGGGAAGCCCTTAAAAAAGAAGGTTTCCTGACCCGTGATGCCCGTATCAAGGAGCGAAAGAAGTACGGACAAAAGGGTGCGAGGAAACGCTTCCAGTTTTCGAAGAGATAATACCTGTTCCGGAGAACGTATTCTCATGGTGTTGTTTCAAAGGGGAGGTGAAAGCCTCCCCTTTTTTTTGCTGAAGAGGGGTTGATGTCCAAGAAAGTGAAAGTGGGTATTGCAGGAGCTTCGGGTTATGGTGGAGGGGAGCTGGTCCACCTTCTTCTGAACCATCCGAAGGTTGCCATAGCAAGGCTGAGTGCTGAGTCAAATGCCGGGGAACGATTGTCTTCGTTATTCCCTAATTTGCCAGATCTTGGAATTCTTGAAAAAACCTCATCGGTCTCTTCCTGGAACGATCTGGATATCCTCTTTACAGCGCTTCCTGCAGGAATGTCATCCCGGATTGTCTCGATGCTGCCGAAGCCTCATCCTGTCGTGATCGATCTTGGGCCGGATTACCGTTTTAGAGAGGCTGACGATTTCAAGCGCGTATATCATATGGAGCATGGATCTCCCGAAACCCTTCCGTTTTCTTCTTACGGTCTTGTAGAAGGGAACAGGGAGTCTATTGCAGGGTCCCGGTACATTGGCAGTCCAGGGTGTTTTCCAACAGGAGCCCTTCTGGGTATCCTTCCTTTTCTAAGATCCGGATTTCTGGGAAAGACGCCTTTCATTGTGGACGGGAAGTCAGGCGTCTCCGGAGCTGGAAGAGGTTTGACCGTCGATACGCACTATCCGGAAATCGCAGAGGGGATGAAGGCCTACAAGCCATTGGTCCATCGCCATGTTCCGGAAATGGAAAATGCAATGAGGATGTTTGTGGGTGATGCAAATCAGGTTCTCTTTGTCCCGCATCTTATGCCGCTGAACAGAGGGCTGATCTCAACAATCTATCTTCCCCTTTTGGATCATGTAACACCCGATATGGTGGGGGCGGCGCTCCTGGAGTATCAAGACGAAAATCCTTTTGTCAGAATTGTCGAAAATCCTCCCAATTCTTCACATGTGCGGGGAACGAATAGAGTCGATATTCATGCTGTGACGGGCAAGGGTACTCTTGTTGTGATGACGGCCATTGATAATCTGGTCAAGGGAGCGGCAGGACAGGCCATTCAATCGATGAATCTCGTTTTGGGGGAGGATGAGATGACGGGTTTGCCTATGTGGGGAGGTTTTCCCTAGGGAGCATGGAGAAGAAGCAAATGTTGAAAAAGGATCGTGCTGGTGTCACCTTCCCTGAAGGATTTCTGGCTGCGGGGATTCATTCCGGTATCAAGAAAAAGGGTGCGTTGGATCTGGGGCTTCTGGTTTCGGAAAAAGAGGCGCTGATTGTGGGGATGTTCACGGTCAACAAAATGAAAGCCCCACCGGTCCAGATCTCCCAGAGAAGGGCGCGCAGGGGAGTTGCGATAGGGATCATTGTTAATAGTGGAAATGCAAATGCCTGTACCGGAGATCAGGGGGTGGCCGATGCCTTGCTGTTGACAGAAAAGGTTGGCCATTACATGGGCTGTTCGGCTCAGAAAATCCTTCCGGCATCAACCGGAGTGATCGGAAAACCCTTGCCGATGTTTTCAATCCTGAAGGCTCTTCCTGCCTTGTCTGAAAAACTTTCGGCAAAAGGGAATGCCGATTTTTCGAAAGCCATTATGACAACCGATACGTATCCGAAATCGACCCAAAAAGAGGTTCTGATCGGAGGAGAGGTTGTCAAAATCGGTGGATCAGCAAAAGGAGTTGGCATGATCCATCCAAACATGGCTACGATGCTGGTTTTTATGACAACGGATGCGGCGATTGAGAAGGATGCTCTTCGCATGTCCCTTCACCAGGTGGTAGAGGATCAGTTTCATACGTTATCGGTTGATGGTGACACGAGCACGAATGACAGTGTGTACCTGTTGGCCAATCAGCTTGCAAAAAATCCTGTCATTACCAAAGGTTCCGAATATCACCGGGAATTTACCCAGGCATTGATGGAGGTTGCCTCCGAGCTTCGCAGGCTTCTTTTGAAGGATGCTGAAGGGGCGACAAAGTTCCTTCATCTGGTGATCCAGGGGGCGAGGTCAAAAGGAGATGCAAAGAAAGTTGCTTCTACAATAGCGAAAAGCCTGTTAGTGAAGACTGCCTTTTATGGGGAAGATGTCAATTGGGGGAGGATCATGGCGGCTATCGGAAATGCCGGAGTCCCCGTAAGGGTAGAAAAAGTGTCTGTCGCATTGGGAGATGTCGCTCTGGTCGATCATGGTGTCGGTCTTGGAGAGAGTCAGGAAGAAAAAGCCATGGAGATTTTGAAAAAATCCGACATCACCGTGACGGTTCATCTTGGAATGGGTCAGATGACAGCGGAGTACTGGACAACGGACCTGTCTTATGAGTATGTGAGAATTAACGCCGGCTACAAGGGCAGGAGTTGAAAAAAATTCACCTCTGAATAGTGCGTATGTTGACTAGATGAGGCGGCTTCGTTAGGATGATTGCGGCATTGCTCTCCAGAATGCCCCGTCAGTTTGATTTTTGGATCAGATTTGACGGACAATGAAAGGATGTCTTGTTACTTTCAGGAGTGGCTCCTGAATCAAGACGAAACTGAGATGCAAATATTAAATCGGTATTTCCAGAACCAGTGTGCGCCGATTTTCGGGATAATTCTTCCAAGATGTGCCCGGGCGTCTTTATTGGGGTCCTGTTGATCATTGCATGTGCAGATGGCATCTCGGCACATTGACAACGGGTATCGGTTCTGGCGAAAACCCCACAAATCAGAGGAGTTTTAAATGACAGAAACAACAATTAAGGAAATGCTCGAGTCGGGTGTTCATTTTGGCCATCAGACAAAACGATGGAATCCAAAGATGAAGCGCTTTATTTATGGCGAGAGAAACGGAATCTACATACTGGATCTTCAGCAGACAGCCAAAAGATTCAAGGCTGCCAAAGACTTTATCCGAAACCTCGTCAAGGACAAGAAGTCTGTTCTTTTTGTCGGAACGAAGCGTCAGGCCCAGCCTATCATCCAGCAGGAAGCTGATCGTTGCGGGATGTATTATGTAACCGAGCGATGGCTTGGTGGTATGTTGACCAATCTTCAGACGGTCAGAAAGTCCGTTGATCGACTGAACAAGATTGAAGCGATGATTGAAGCTGGGGAGATTGCCCGTCTTCCGAAAAAAGAAGTGGCCATCCTGGACAAGGAGCATCGGAAGCTTTTGGCGATCCTTTCTGGAATACGCGGGATGAACCGTCTCCCGGGTGCCATCTTTGTCGTTGATCCAAAAAAGGAGCATATTGCCATCCATGAGGCAAACCGTCTTGGTATTCCGGTTATTGCCATGGTCGACAGCAACTGCGATCCTGACCTGATTCAGTTCCCTGTGCCTGCAAATGATGATGCGATCAGGTCAATCAGACTGATGACCGCTGGAATTGCCGATGCCGTTCTTTTTGGGGCATTGTCCGGGCAGGCCGCTCCTGTGAACTTCTCTGAGCCGGAATCCCAGAAGCCGACCGCTTCACAAGAGTCTGAAGCCTAAGCCGATTGCCGGAAAAGCCTTCTTTGTTCACCTGAGAGATCATTCTTGTGGAAGGGGAAATCCCTTCCACAACAATCAAGGAGTTGTTCTTGGAGATATCTGCACAGTTAGTCAAGGAGTTGAGAGATCGAACCCAGGCCGGGTTCATGGAGTGTCGAAAGGCTCTGGCGGATGCCGCTGGTGATATGGAAAAAGCATTCGGGATCCTGAAGCAAAAAGGTTCCCTGCATGCCCAGAAAAAATCCGACAGGGAGACTTCAGAGGGGCTGGTTTCTTCCTATATTCATGCTGGTAGCAAGATCGG
Organism: Leptospirillum sp.; assembly: GCA_027323445.1. Classification (GTDB taxonomy): domain Bacteria; phylum Nitrospirota; class Leptospirillia; order Leptospirillales; family Leptospirillaceae; genus Leptospirillum. Next base: position 9,558 of record DAHWBS010000022.1, on the reverse strand, counting down.
CGTTCTGATCGAGGTGAATTGTGAAACGGATTTTGTCGCCCGAACGGAAGACTTCAAGACGTTGACGAAGGATCTGGCAATGCACATCGCTGCGGCATCTCCCAAAGTCGTCGACCGGAAAGACATGGACGAGAAAATCGTTTCGGAAGCACGTGATCGATTTCTGGAAGAAGCCAAGGACAAGCCGGAGAATGTCAGGAATAAAATTGTTGAAGGAAAACTGGACAAGTTCCTTCAGGAGTCCTGCCTTCTGGAGCAGGCTTATGTGAAGGATCCTGGTATTACTGTCAGGGATCTCGTCAATGCGGCCATCGCAAAGTTGGGTGAAAATGTCATTGTGAACCGATTTGTTCGCTATCAGATCGGGGAGGCAAACGGATGAAAGAGGGGTACCGGAGGGTTCTTTTAAAGCTCTCCGGGGAAGCCCTCATGGGGGACCTGTCTTTCGGGATCGATTCCGATGTCATGGACCGGATCGCCGGTGAAGTCGAAGAGCTTTCCCGACTGGGCAAGGAAATAGGAATCGTCATCGGAGGCGGGAACTTTTTCCGGGGTCTTTCCGGTATCCAGCAGGGCATCGACAGGGCTTCAGCTGATTACATGGGAATGCTTTCGACTGTCTTGAACAGTCTGGCTCTTCAGTCTAGTCTTGAGCGGAAGGGTGTTTCTACGAGAGTTCTTTCCGCGATAGAAATGAGGGCGCTTGCCGAGCCTTATATCCGGAGACGCGCTGTCAGGCATCTCGAAAAAGGCCGGGTCGTTATTTTCGCCGCAGGAACGGGCAACCCATATTTTACGACAGATACGGCAGCGGCGCTTCGAGCGATGGAAATCGGGGCGGAAGTTGTCTTGAAAGCCACAAAGGTTGATGGGATCTATTCGGACGATCCCAAAAAAAACAAGAATGCAACCCGTTATGTTGAGCTGACCTACGGCGAAGTTCTTGAGAAAAGGTTGAAGGTCATGGATGCGACAGCAGTCAGTCTTTGCATGGACAATAACCTGCCAATCATTGTGTTTGACCTGACTGAAGACCGGAACATTGTGAGGGTTGTCCAGGGAGAGCAGCTGGGGACGCTTGTACGCTGAAATGATTTTTTGCTGGAGACATTTCAAATTCGAGGGTGGATCAAATGGACAGTGAACTCAAGGGATATCAGGGGCCTCTCGATCACGCGGTGGAGTTTTTCAGAAAAGACATCCAGAGCCTGCGAACAGGGCGTCCGTCTCTTTCCCTGTTTGAAAATGTCAAGGTTTCCTATTACGGGAACATGACTCCTCTGGATAAGATCGCAACACTGAATATCGTTGAAAATCGGATCGTTACGATTACACCTTGGGAAATCAAGCTTGTTCCGGAAATTGAAAAGGCCATCATGGCTGCCAATATGGGCTTTACTCCCCAAAGTGATGGGAAGATGATCCGGATTGTAATGCCTGCAATGACAGAGGATCGTCGTAAAGAGCTGGTGAAGCATTTAAAGAAAATGGCCGAGGAAGCTAAAATTGGCCTTAGAAATATTCGCAAGGAAGCCAATGACGACTTGAAGAAAAAAAAGGCGGATGGTCTTATTCCTGAAGATCGATTGAAAAAGCTCCAGGATGAACTTCAGAAGATGATCGATCAGTCCGTTGCAAAAGTGGACGATTTCACTCACAAGAAAGAGCAGGAGATCCTGACCACGTAATGGTGGTCACCCCGCCAATC
>DAHWBS010000022.1:0-7840 GCA_027323445.1 Leptospirillum sp. | reverse complement strand
GTTGCAAAAGTGGACGATTTCACTCACAAGAAAGAGCAGGAGATCCTGACCACGTAATGGTGGTCACCCCGCCAATCATGTGTTCTTCCGAATCCGAACCTCCCCAAAGAATCATTGAAAGAAGTCGTGTTCTCATTGATCTGGGAATGATTGCCTCAAATCTCAAATCGATTCGTCGTCATCTTGGGATCGGGACTGGCATTCTTCCTGTCGTGAAAGCCGATGCATATGGCCATGGCATGATCCGGGTTTCCCGGGCCCTTTCAAAAGAGGTGCCCGAAGGCTTTGCCGTAATGTCGCCTGCTGAAGGAATGGCCCTTCGCCGGGCAGGGATAAAAGACCGGATCATTCTCATGTCCGGTTTTTTACCTGGAGAATGGGAATCGGTTGTTTCTTCCCAATTGACGCCGGTACTGCATCACCCCGACCAGGTCGGATCAATCCCGCAGAAAGAGGGTTCCCGAAGGGTTCCTGTTCATCTGAAGTTTGATACCGGCATGGGGAGACTTGGATTTTTGCCTGGACAGGTTCATGAGCTGGTTCGGCTATTGAAAAGCCGTCCAGAGCTCATGGTCGAAGGCATCATGACCCATTTTGCATCAGGAGAAGACCTTGCCGGTACGGTCGAAGCATGGAGAAAGCTTTCCTATCCTGTCCTTGAGCTTGAAAAGGAAGGACTTCTTCCGGAGCGTTTTGTCATTCATGCCGGAAACAGTGCGGCGATCCTTTCGGGAGGATGGAGAAGTCATCTTGAAGGTATGCCGCCTGCCTTGCTCAGAAAGATGAGTCTCTGGGTCAGGCCAGGGCTTCTTCTTTATGGATTTGAGGGGGAAAGCAAGACTGATCAGCTGGGACTAACCGGTTGCATGGAAGTTGAGTCCAGACTGCTCTCTGTTCGTTCCCTTCCAAAGGGGAAAGGGATTTCTTATGGATCGACCTTTCATCTGAAGAAAGATACGACGGTCGGAGTTGCTGGAATGGGTTATGCCGATGGTCTTCCGAGACTGCTCTCAAACAAGGGATGGGCGTATAGTCAAGGGCGATGCCTGCCGTTTTTGGGTCGGGTCTGCATGGATATGGTCATGCTTGATCTGGGAGAATCAGGAACTCATCAGATCGGTGACTGGATCACTGTATTGGGAAATGGAAGATCAGGTGCGATGACCGCCTGGGATGTTGCGGGGATTTCAGGAACCATTCCATACGAAATACTGTGTCTTTTGGGGAGACGTTCTCCGCGGGTTTATCTGGAAGATCCAAGAACGGAGATGCCATTCCATGTGGATCCTTGACTGGATAGGAAAACGCTTCTTAAGGCTCTTCACATTTTTTGGGCTGTTAGCATCGTCGGCCATTCTTGCCTTTGGCGGAGTCTTTCGTCCGGCATTCAAGGTCAGGAATTATTTGATCGAGCTTGTACGGGTTGGGGCGGACTCATCCCTTGTCGTGATCGTAACGGCCTTTTTTACCGGAATGGTCCTTGCCCTTCAGGCATGGATCGGATTCCGGAGATTTAATGCCGAGAGCCTGGTTGGTGCGGTTGTCTCCCTCTCGATGACCAGGGAACTGGGGCCTGTGATAACAGGATTGATGGTTGCCGGGAGATCCGGCTCCGCCATGGCTGCCGAGCTTGGAACGATGAGGGTGACCGAACAGATCGATGCCTTTACGAGCTTGGCCGTGAACCCGCAAACGTACCTGATGACACCAAGGGTCTATGCCGGTTTGACCGCTCTGCCTCTCTTGACAGCCCTTGCCGATCTTGTCGGAATTGCCGGGGGGTACTTTGTTGCTGTGACCCTTCTGGGTCTTCCTCATAATTCCTATGTGAGAGGAATTGCCGAGTATGTCAATCTTCATGACTTTTACTCGGGTCTTGTCAAAAGTGCTGTTTTTGGCGCTTTACTCTCCCTTCTCTCCTGCCATATGGGGTTTTATGCATCAGGAGGGGCTGCGGGGGTTGGCCGATCCGTTACTGTTGCGGTTGTGGCATCCTCGATGGCGATTCTGGTGAGTGACTACTTCCTGACATCCTGGCTGTACTAGAAGGTTTTTGAAAATGAATTCTGGAAATACTCTTTCCATAGAGAATCTGACAAAATCTTTTGGTCGCCAGAAAGTCCTGAAAGGGATTTCTTTTATGGTCCCGGAAGGTCAGACGGTTGTTGTGATCGGAGGGTCGGGGCAGGGAAAATCGGTCCTTCTAAAACATATCATGAGACTTCTTGTCTCAGATGAGGGCGATGTTCTGGTCGGTGGAAAACCGATCATGAAACTCTCTTCTGCCGATATGGACGGAGTCCGTAAGAAAATGGGCATGGTCTTCCAGGAAGCCGCATTGTTCGACTCGATGTCTCTCCTTGAAAATGTGGCATTCCCCCTTCGCATGCATTCAAATTTCAGGGATCGGGAGATCCTGAAAATAGCGGAAGAAACCCTTGAAAGGGTCGGCCTGAAGGGTGTGGGTGGAAAAATGCCATCGGAGGTCTCCGGCGGAATGAAGAAGAGGGTGGGGATTGCTCGGGCAATTGCAATGAAGCCCGGAATTCTTCTCTACGATGAGCCAACCACCGGTCTTGATCCGGTTCTCTCCTCTGCAATCGATGAACTGATTTTGAAGATGCGTTCGGATCTGGGCGTGACAAGCCTTGTGATCAGCCATGATATGAAGAGTGCATTCCGGATCGCGGACAGGATTATTTTTCTCTATCAGGGAATGATACAGGCCTCCGGGACGCCTGCAGAAATCCAGGCGTCAGAAGATCCTGTCGTGCGCCAGTTTATCTCTGGCGATACGGTAGGTCCCATCAGTGTGATCTGAGTGATTTGACCAATATTGATTTTTCTTCCTTTGACTGCGGGGGACCAGAATGAAAGCAAAGAGAAAGAAAATGGAACGACGATGAACTGGACCTCTGAAGCGAAGCTTGGGATTTTTGTTGTACTGGCCATTATCGCGTCGATTCTTTTATCAGTTCGTTTCGGCCATTGGCATCTCAATGAGAAAGGAAGCTACCTGCTCTATGCCAATTTCCAGACGGTAGACGGTCTCGAAAAGGGAGCGGCTGTCAGGGTTGCAGGAGTGAAGGTCGGGGAAGTAACCAATATTACTCTGAGCCAGAAGGGGCAGGCTCATGTTGAAATGACCATTTTCCCCGGTATCAGGATCCCTTCCGATGTCCGTCCTCTGATTTATTCAAATGGATTCCTTGGGAAAGTCTATATCGAGTTGACGCCAGGGCCTTCGGGAAAACCGTTTATAAAGGGTGAGTCCCGGGACAGTGGGGCTGTTCTCGGGATCTCCCAACTATTGTCAGTGAGAAGGGCATGGGCAGACCCGCCTCCGCCAGTGGCCCCTGCTTCTCCTCCACCATCGAAAACCGACGCCTCTCCTGATGCAACCTTGTCGGGGATTGAAAACTCCGGCTATCTGGCGCCGAAGTCGACCATCCAGAGCCCGGGAGAGACGGTCAGCGTGAACAAACTGGTTGCAAAACTTCAGAAAATTTCGGCCGATATAAAGGCCATAACCGCTTCCCTGAGGCTGGCGGTAGCTTCGGACAAAGGGAAAATCGAGCTTCAGGATACACTGAAACACCTTGCCAGACTCACCCAGAATCTGGACGACTTCACGAAAAATTTAAAGGACAAGTCTCCCAAAATCCTGAACAGAATTAATTCTATTTCGAAGAAAATTGATTCCGGCGTCGGAACGGTCGGAAAGCTGGTCAATGATCAGGCGCTTTACGACAAGGCCAACAAGGCGGCTTCCCATCTCGACAGTATTCTTGAAAAAATCGATGACGGGCAGGGAACGATCGGAAAACTGGTCAATGCCCCGGAGCTGTATAACAATCTTAATAAAACGCTGAAGACATTGAGCAAGGAGGCCAACAAGGCTGAGAGGATGAAGCTGAATGTCTGGATGAGAGACCTTACGGCCACCCGTGGGGGAACCTCGGAAGGAGTTCTGGATCTCGATCTTTATCCACGGGCGGACAAGTTCTACCGTTTTCAGATTGTGGACTCGACCAACCCAACTTATCAGCAGGGTTCCTCTGTGACTCAAAACCCCAATGGGACCTATACGACCGGACCGCCTTCCATCAGTGCGAACAATTCAGGCCTGCGCTTCAGCCTCGAATTCGGGCAGCGATTTGATGGTTTTGATATCAGGGCGGGTTTGATCGAAAACAGTTTTGGTCTGGGAACAGATGTTTACCTGTTGCCGAACCTGACCTTTACCATGACCATGTATAATATTGGAGCGTTCAACCCGATTGCTCCGAACCCGTTTGTCAGGGCGTTCTTTACCTACACGGTCCTGAACCATATCTGGCTGAATGCCGGCTGGTACAATCCGCTGAATGCGAATGAGTCGTCGCCGATGATTGGTGGAGGATTAATATTCTCCGATAATACCTTAAAATATCTGATTGCAGGCCATGCCCCCTGATAAAAGGTAAAAGCGCTTGGGATTGGGGTTCCTTTGCCCTAGCATCATTGACCATCAGGGGTTGGATGATCTATAGTTTCCGAACGGAGTGACCTTAAGAAAACATCGGATATTAAATTCAAAATACCAAGATAAGCTGCGCTTACTCCAGGCTTCGGGCTTTGAAGGAGGCATGGATGTCGGGTGGTTTGACCCCTGATGAGCAACAGACAATTGAAATGACCGGTGCGGTTGGATACTACGAAAATCGCCAGGAAGCAGAAAAAAAGGACAATGATGGAAAGTCATCGCCTCGCCCTGAGAAAAAACAGGGCTGGACTTTCCGCGGAAGCAAGGTTCTTGCGGTACTCTCTTCCCTTCGACTGGCCATATCCCTTTTCCTGATACTGGCCTTTCTAACCATATTCGGAACATTTATCGAGCAGGGTCGGGATGCTCCTTTCTATATCGCAGGATATGGAGAGAAGTGGGGTGGCTGGATTGTTCGCCTGAAAGTCGATGATATCTATCACAGCTGGTACTATGTCAGCCTTCTGACCATTCTGTGTATCAATGCTGTTTCCTGTGTTTATAATCGCTTCCCGATCACATTGCGTTCAATGTTTCATGAAAAAGTGAATGTGAGTCGGGAGTTTCTGAAAAAACAGCGAGAGTTTGCCGATGTCTCGATTCCTTCCTCCCGACTTTCGGAAGGGCCTGGCGCCTATCTGAAAAAAATCCTGTCCTCAAAGAGGTACAAGGTTACCGAAATCAGGGATGGCGGAGAGATTGTCGTTTTTGGTCACAAGGGTGTCATGGGGAGAATCGGGTCGCACGTGGCGCATATGTCCGTGATCCTGATCCTTGCCGGAGGACTGATCGGGAGCCTTCTCGGATTCCGTCTGTTCGGGACTTTCTATGTTCACTCCACGACATTTGTTCCCCAGGGAAATTTTAGCCTCCGGGTCAACAAATTCTGGATTGACCACTATCCGAACGGGATGGTGAAGGGGTTCTTCAGCGATGTCGATGTGCTGAAGTCGGGAAAAATCATCAACCATAAGGTGATCAGCGTCAATCACCCTCTGGAAACGAATGGTTTGAGATTTTACCAGGCAAGCTATGGGGAAGCCTGGGACAGGGTTGATAAAGCGCGGATACTGATCGTCAACAAAGAAAAGAAGCAGTTCCTGGGCCAGGTTATGCTCAAGGGCGGAGCTCTTGCTCCGGCTCCCGGCACAGACCTGAACATCAGGATTCTTCGTTATGTTGCGGATTTTGCCTTTGATCCAAAGACAAATTCGGTGTACAGCAAATCGGAAAAATCCGATAATCCGGCCATTCAGCTGGGCATCTATCAAAACGGGAAACAAATCGGTTCCCCTTGGCTGTTTTATAACTTTCCCCAGATTCAGGTCATGAAGTCGTTGCCATATTTTTTCATTCTGGGCGGCTATGAAGCTCCAATGTATACCGGACTTGAAGTCGCCAAGGACCCGGGGGTTCATGTCATTCTGGCCGGATCCTTTCTTCTGGTGGGTGGCCTTTTCCTGTCTTCGTTCGTGTATCACCGGAAGCTGTGGGTGCGGGCGAGGGAAAGCTCCGGGGTTTGGCAGTTTTCTGTTGGTGGCTTTGGTCACAAGGACAAACTGGGATTTGAAAAGGAATTTAATGAAATTGTCCAGGAAATTGAATCTGGACAAGGTTCCGGGACCCCGCTGGAAACCATGGTGTCGGGGCCAGGTCCGCGAAAACTGGCGGGAGAGACTTGAGTTACTGTTGTCAAACAGACGAATGAACAAACGGGAGCTGGCTTCCTTTTCCCAGATCGATATCGGTTGGGGGTCTTAAGCCTCCTACCCTGAACAGGAGGGTTTATTTCATGACATTGATCAACTCTGTCGGATCATCGTTTCTCCTCTACAACACGGTGATAGGGCTTTATCTTCTCGCTACCGTTCTCTATTTTCTCTTTCTGATCTCCCATAAAAAGGAAATGGGGCAAATCGCCTCGACTGTGACCTTTTCGGGATGGGTCGTCAATACTGCCGCTCTGGTAGGACGGGGTGTTGCTGACCATCATGCTCCCTGGTCCAATCTGTATGAGACACTTTTCCTCTTTTCCTGGGCGTCCATCCTTGGCTATATGGTTATGGAGTTCAAATATAAAGTCCGGGTCGCCGGTGCATTTGTCCTGACGCTTGTGATGTTTGCCGTCGGTGCTGCCAAGATGCTTCCCTACCGTTACCAGATGGTGGAGCCATTGAATCCGGCCCTGAACTCCTACTGGCTGAAAATTCATGTGTTTACGATGTTTATGTCTTATGCGGCCTTTGGTATTTCGGCATCGCTTGCAATGATCTATCTTCTGAAGCTTCGAGCCGAGCAAAAAGGAACAACCGGCTGGATACTCAGGGAGTTTCCCGCAACGGATGTCCTTGACGACCTGACCTATAAAGCGGTGATGGTCGGATTTCCTCTTTTGACCCTCGGTGTCATCTTTGGTGGCATGTGGGCATATGAGGCCTGGGGCGGATATTGGTCATGGGATCCCAAGGAGACATGGTCGTTGATCACCTGGTTCGTTTATGCGGCTTATCTTCATGCCAGAATGACCCGAGGTCTCAGGGGAAAGGGAAGTGCCTGGTTTTCGATCCTTGGGTTTGCCTCTGTCGTATTCCTGTACTGGGGTGTCAGCTTTATTATTCCCGGTCTTCACGCATATGCTGCCTAGCGAGGAATTGAGTTGGAGACATTAAGAAAATATTGGCCTCAGGCAACAGCTGTTTTGCTTATTGTTCTTGTTCTTGGCTATTACGGAACCACATACCGCTTCGCTCCTCTGAAAGTAGGGATGGTTGCCCCTGATTTCGATCTCGAATCAGCCGACGGGAAAAGACTCAAACTGTCGGACTATCGGGGGAAGGTTGTCATGCTGAATTTTTGGGCGACCTGGTGCAAGCCCTGTAAACAGGAAATGCCTTCCATGGAAATTATGTATGAGGGTATGAAAGAGCAGGCAGGATCTCATTTTGAACTCCTGGCGGTGAATGAAAACAATGTTTTTTATAAAAATCAGGTCGCTCCTTTTCTAGAAAAGCACAATATTCATTTTCCGGTGCCGCTTGATCCATTGAACACGCTGGACCATCGTTACAAGATCACTGGTGTGCCGGAAACGTTTGTCATTGATCAAAATGGAGTGGTTGCAGAGCATGTTGTCGGTCCCCGAAACTGGGTCGTGAAGAAAAATCTGGACTCCATGCTGACGCTTTTGGATAAAGGCCCTCAAAAACCGGAAGAGTATATTGCCCGAAAGGCGGCCCAACATCCTCCAATGGCCAAAAGCGGTGGTTACTAAGTTCCCCAGGTGGATTCTGGTTTCATTTTTGGCAGGTACTCTTC
>DAHWBS010000021.1 GCA_027323445.1 Leptospirillum sp. | reverse complement strand
ATTGAGGATCAATCATAAAAAGAAGCATTCAATGGAACTGGCCTCTTCGCTGGACAACTCACTGATAGGTACCCTGAGCGTCCATTATCCGGGAATCCGGGATTTCGGGATCAAGCATGCCCCCTTCTATGTCATTATGGGAACATCGATGCCGGCCGTTCTTACAGAGATCAATTTCCTTTCAAACCGGAAGGACGCAGCCCTCATGGCGCAAGGCCGATACAGGCAACGGGTCGCCGAAGGTCTTTATAGAGGCATTGTTTCTTATGACCGTTGGGTCCATCCGGAAAAAACCAATCGTCTCGCAAGAGCGAATCTTCACCAACCAGAATGAATCCTCTCGAATCGAATGTGATCATCGGTCATATTTTTTGAACTCCTGCCCCCTTTCTGGGTCATAGGCCAAGGAGGGAGCGAACGGTTTTGTGTTTCTTCTCTTATACGGTACAATACCACCACTAGGGCAGGAGGCCTGCGTCAAAGCCTCCGAGAGGAACTTCCCCTCGCGAGATCGGCTCCCCTCGCTTACAGCGCAAAGCGCTTGGGCGTGGGAGATTTCATCATAGCCATCTGGTATGGTAAGATAGAGAGTCTTGGTTTTCCTGGCCTGTGATTTTAAATCAGGGTCTTGTAGACAAATTAATCGTATCGAATGATTCAGGATAAAGGGGGATCCCAATGGATGAGCCCGAAGAAATTGATCTGGATGAATTGGAATTGCCACTTCATATTCCCAGAAAAAATGGACCAGATTGTCCTTTTTGCGGGGAGCCTACGCTTTCTGTTGATGGGGACTTCGTTTGTATCGATTGCAATGGCACCTGGTACGGACCAAATATAGGTTAATCGATTGACATGGACCGGTTTCCCAACCGGTCCTTCTTTCCAACGATACCCTACAAAAACAAATGCCCCCGTAGCTCAGGCGGACAGAGCAGAGGTTTCCTAAACCTTGTGTCGGGTGTTCGAGTCACCCCGGGGGCACCAATAACAGCGCCATTTTTAACACATTTCTGAACCCCGGCCAGATTTTAAGAAGCAAAAGCGTATCAAACATCCCTCTTAAAGATCCATCAGAAAGAGGACTGTCAAGGTAAGCCTTGAGAACAATCATCTATCTCCTTCCGCCGAAATCGATCCCCTTTTTAGAACAGGTTCATCCTTTAAGTAATATGTTCCCTGATGTCCAACGGAATGATCAAAAGAGGAAACTGATTCAGATTTCTGGCAATGATTTCAGCGGTGGACTCAAAGCCTGGCCTCCATGCCGACTGCCCGAGAAGAACAAGACTGGGCTGGATATCCCGACATCGTCGGACGAAGTGTTCATCCCATTTCCCGTTTGAAACCTCCGATAAAAAAACACCCCCGAATGAACGGGTCAGCTCCAGAAGAGTCCGGGAGTATCGTCCCTCGCCTGGCTCCTTACGGACAGAGAGGACACGGAGTTCAAGGTTCAGACGATCAGAAAGGATTGCCCCCCTTCGAATGAGAGCGGCATCTTCAGGACGATCAGAGACCCCGGCCAGAATGCACCCTCCCCGACCGGTTCGGATCACTCGGCTACGCGCGCCCCCGGAAACACATTTCATGGCCAGCTCTCTTAACGCTGTGAGATTGTTTTTGGTAAAAAAGTTTCTGAGGGCTTCCTCCACCTTCGGCAGGGGATAGACCTTTCCCTCCAGAAGCCGGGATTGCAGCGCTTCCGCTGTCAGATCCACCAGAACAATCTCGTCGGCCAAAAGGATGATGCTGTCCGGCACCGTTTCATGAACGCGTATCCCTGTCTGGAACTCTATGAGATCGTTCAGACTCTCAAGATGCTGGACATTCAGGGTCGTAAAGACATTGATTCCAGATTCTAAAAGAAGGATGACATCCTGATATCGTTTTTTATTCTGAAAATCCGGCGGATTACTATGAGCCAGCTCGTCGACAAGGACAATCTCCGGTTTTAACTTCAGGATTGCATCCATATCCATCTCACCGAGCACAAGACCATGATAGGAAATCATTTTCCTTGGAATAACCCGAAGCCCTTCCGCCATTTTCTCGGTGTCCTGTCGCCGATGGGTCTCAAGGTAACCCACGACCACATCCGTTCCATTATCCTTGCGTTCCTGGGCCTCCTGAAGCATCCGGTATGTTTTTCCAATACCTGCGGCCGCACCAAGAAACAGGGTCAGTCTCCCCTTTAGTTTTTCAGGAAAGGGAAAAAAAGAAGGAGGCTCTGCGAGAGGTTCGACCGGATGAACAGCGCCAAGTGTCGGAATAAGATGGATTTCAACATCGATCCGGGAGAAATACCGGAGAACCGAGCGGACAAGCGATTGGCTCCATGGACCTTGGGTTCCCGCATGTCCCATAACCAGTCTGGTTGTCTTTGTGCGCTGAATGAACCTCCATAAGGTCCATCCCGGATTTCTGGTCCAGAGGATGGAAAATTTTCCTCCCGCTCCCCGGGTCTCCTGATGGAACAAGTCCAGTACAGCAGGATCAGGTGGCGATCGCTTCCCGAAGAAAGAAATCTTTCTCAGGTGCAAGACGAGAAGCTCTCCCCCCATCCTTCTTGAGAGATTTCCCGCATAACCCACAAGCTGCTGGAGCGATGGAGTGTGCTCTGAAACCAGAACGGTGATGCGCTCGTAGACACCCTTCTTCCCTCCCTGCCGCGTCAGCTGTGCGTCAAGGACTTTTGCCATGAACACAAGAGTCATTTCCCGGAGCTTGATGAGATTGGACTCTCTGAAAGGTCCTTTCAGGGCCCGGTCAACCTGCTCTTTCGGAAAAACATTTCCATCCTTTATACGGACGATGAGTTCTGACGGGGGAAGATCCACAACGACAACTTCATCGGCCCTCTTGATAAAGTCCACAGGAACAATTTCCTGTACGGGGAATCCAAGAATCCCGACAGCAGCTTCCGAAAGATCCTGGATATGCATCGAGTTCAGCGTTGTAACAACACTGATTCCTGCTTCAAGAATCTCTTCGATATCTTCCCACCGTTTCGAATGTCGCGATCCCGAAACATTCCCATGGGCCAGTTCGTCGACAAATACCGTCGAAGGATGTCTTTTGAGTATGGCCTCCAGATCCATCTCGGGAAAGGACTCCGATCCGACCTTGACCCTGACGGGAGGAATCTTTTCGAACATCCCGGACAAACTCAGGACATCCGGCCGCAGGTTTTCTTCGCTCCACCCGATCACAACATCCACTCCGCGGTCTTTAAGCGCATGGAGGTCCAGAAGGGCTCGCCTTGTTTTTCCGGTTCCGGGAGCCCAGCCAAGATAGATTTTAAGCCGCCCTTTCCCCATTTTGAGTATGGTCCCCAAAAACGGGTCAAACTGTGAAAAATCCTCGAGTCTTTCTTTCAAGGGAAAACTCCTCCGGAAAATATTTTGCCCTATTCATCCACTAAACAGAGTCTCTTTCGGTATTTTCCAAAGATATCACAGAAAATTCCGGTTCCATCCTAGTCATATGGCCAATGGTTTTCAAAAAGTCTGGAGAATACCATTTTGGAGGTGGCCGGAATCTTTTTTCGACCGAATCTTCCTGAAACAGCTTGCTTGGAAAAAGCCCATCCCCCTGACGGGATCTCAAATGAGTTTTCTCTGTGGGGGATTTTCAATCGGAGAACATGAAATGAAATGGTTGGTTTTAAATGGCCGCAGTCAACAATGGATTTTATCAACAATGAAACTCTTTGCCGGGGTCCTCTTTTCCTTGACCGGGATTTTTTTTGGACAAGCCTTTGCCGCCTCCATGGAGGATGAACGATTCGGACTGACGGGAAAAATGACAAAAGTCCTGGGAGGTATTGTCGTCCGGATCAAAAAAGGAGGCTTGATGGACCACACTGAATTATTGATGAATCTTGTCCCTCTCAACAGGCAAGGACACCCGCTTTGCCGGAAACCCTCAGGCCACCTGGTCACTGTTTTTAAAAACCGGTTGTTTCAGGCCGGGAAAGAACATAGCGCATTTGTTGTGATGGATGATCAGGTCGATCCCCCTTCCCCCGTTCTTCGGGTTGGAGATTGCCTCACGGTCAAGGCACGGAAGGTGGTACCCATTTCAGGAAACAAAACCAGCAACGAGGACCGGATCCGGATCATTCCTCTTGCCCGGCCTGAGAAAAAACGCTTCTTCCAGGCTTTTTTGATCAAACTCTGGCCTGAACAGCCGGCATGGTCTTCCGGGGGAGTTTTCTCCCGAAGATAAAACCGGTTGCTTTTCGCGAAACCTCTGCAATTGGCCGATTGGCCAATTGTACCGTTTCTTGTCGTGGTCTATAGATAGGCATGTTGGTTTTTCATACGAATACTCTTTTGGGGAAAAATGATGAAACAAAAGGAAGTGCAAAATTACGGCATGTACATGGAAGCAACCCTTCAGTCCCTTGCCATGTTGAATCCGGCAAAGCTCTACAGAAACCCGGTCATGTTTATTGTCGAGATTGGAAGCATCCTGACGACATCTATGGCCATTTATTCCGTCATGACCCATTCGGGGGGAACCGCTTTCGGAGCGATGATTTCCATCTGGCTCTGGCTTACGATCGGATTTGCCAATTTTGCGGAATCACTGGCTGAACTTCGGGGAAAAGCCCAGGCCTCAAGCTTGAGGTCCACACGTGCAGAAACCACGGCACGTCTCGTAACGCCGGTCGGATTTTCACATGTTTCCGGAAGCGAGCTTAAAAAGAAAGACCAGTTTGTCGTTGAAGCCGGAGAAATCATCCCCACTGACGGCGAAATCCTTGAAGGGGTCGCAAGCATCGATGAGTCTGCCATTACAGGAGAATCGGCTCCGGTCATCAGGGAATCCGGTGGAGACCGCTCAGGCGTGACCGGTGGGACGCGGGTTCTGGCAGGAAGTCTTCGGGTTTCGGTCAGCAACAATCCGGGAGAGACCTTTCTCGACCGCATGATATCTCTCGTGGAAGGGGCAAACCGGCAAAAGTCTCCCAACGAGATTGCCCTGACAATTCTTCTTGTCGGGTTAACCCTGATCTTTCTTTTTGTCGTGGCGGCAATCCCGGCATTTTCCTCCTATTCGGGAATAAAGTCTTCCCCAACGATTCTGATCGCTCTTCTGGTCTGCCTGATCCCGACAACCATCGCCGGTCTTCTGCCCGCAATCGGAATCGCCGGGATTGACCGGGCCTTTCGCGCCAATGTCATTGCCAAGTCAGGAAAAGCAGTCGAGGTTGCGGGAGATATCGACATTTTGCTTCTGGACAAAACCGGGACGATTACATTCGGAAACCGGCAGGCTGTCCAGTTTATTCCTGTCGCAGGCGTTTCTGAAAAGGAGGTGGCCAGGGAAAGCTATTTTGCATCCTTGTCAGATGAAACACCTGAAGGGAAAAGCATCGTTTTGCTGGCCGCCCCGATGTTGACATTGAAAACGCCTCCGGGTGGACTTGTGCCGATTCCTTTTACCCCTGAAACACGAATGAGCGGTGCCGACAGCGTCGAAGGAGAAATCAGAAAGGGAGCGGAGGATGCGGTGAGCGCATATGCCGGATCTCCTTTTTCATCCGATATCAAAGAGATTATTTCCACGATCGCCAAATCCGGGGGGACTCCGCTGGTGGTTGCTAAAAACAAGAAACCACTGGGAGTGATCCATTTGAAGGACATCATCAAGCCCGGCCTGAAAGAACGATTTGCCAGACTTCGCAAAATGGGCGTCACAACGGTCATGGTGACGGGAGACAACCCTCTCACCGCCCGTGCCATTGCCGAAGAAGCGGGACTCGATGATTTCTTTGCCCAGGCAAAACCCGAAGACAAGATGGCCCTCATCAAGAAAGAACAGGAAAAAGGGAGACTTGTTGCCATGACCGGGGATGGAACAAACGATGCCCCGTCGCTGGCCCAGGCAGACGTCGCCCTTGCCATGAACTCCGGGACCCAGGCGGCAAAGGAAGCGGGAAACATGGTCGACCTGGATTCCGACCCCACCAAGATCATCGAAGTCGTCGAAATCGGAAAGCAGCTTTTAATCACAAGGGGCGCGCTGACAACCTTTTCGATCGCAAACGATGTGGCCAAGTACTTTGCCATCCTTCCGGCGATGTTTGTCGTGGCTTATCCCCAGTTGAAGGTGCTCAACATCATGGGACTTGCCACCCCCGAGTCAGCGGTAACGTCCGCCATCATCTTTAACGCACTCATCATCCCGGCACTGATTCCTCTTGCATTAAAAGGGGTTTCCTACAGACCGGTCGGAGCTTCGGCCCTTCTCAGAAGGAACCTCCTGATTTATGGACTGGGAGGGATTCTTGTTCCGTTTGTCGGAATAAAACTGATCGATATGGCACTTGTTCTATTGCACTTTACTTAAACAGGAGAACTTTACATGGGTCACTATCTCTTGATGCTGGCTTTGGGTATTGGGGTATTTGTGGGAATGAAGACTTATCTCGGACTTCTTGGACGTATCTGAGTATACAAAAATCTTTGGGAGGCACCGGTGCTGATATGGGACGTTCTTGGCCTTGTCGTTCTTGTTTTGGTGATCTATCTTTTTGCCACGTTGCTGAATGCGGAGAAACTCTAAAATGATCGCAAATGACTGGATTCAAATATTTTTTTCCCTGACGATGGTTGTTTTGATATCGCCACTGGTGGGGCGTTACCTGGCCTGGATCTACCAAAGCCACCACCTTTCCCTGGAACGGACCGTCTATCGTCTCCTGAACGTCGATCCGGAGAAGGAAATGACCTGGAAAGAATACGGCGGGGCGATTGTGGTTTCAAACGGATTGTTCTTTGTCGCGGGCTTTCTGGTTCTCTGGGCGCAGGCCATTCTTCCCCTGAACCCAAGACACCTCTCCCCCCTGACCGCCGAGGTTGCCTTCAATACTGCTGCCAGCTTCGTCACGAACACCAACTGGCAGGCTTATGCGGGCGAAGCCCAGCTATCAAACTTTTCCCAGATGGTCGCCATCACATTTCTGATGTTTGTCGGCGCGAATACAGGTATCGCAGCGCTTGTCGCCATCTTCAGGGGATTTACCCGATCCGGAAGTGCAACGCTTGGAAACTACTGGTCGGATTTTTTTCGTTTTTTGATCAGGGCCTTTCTTCCGGCCTGCTTTTTGATGGCCCTCGTTCATGTGTGGCAGGGGTCCCCCCAGACATTTCAGACGGCTGTCTCATCGAAAACCCTTGAGGGAGCTTCACAGACATTGATTGTGGGGCCGGTCGCTTCCCTCGAATCCGTGAAAAACCTGGGAACCAACGGAGGAGGCTTCTATAACGCCAATGGTGCCCATCCCTACGAAAATCCCACACCTCTGACGAATACACTCGAGTTTCTGGAAATGGGGGTTTTTACCTTCTCCCTTCCTTTTTTCTTTGGACGAATGATCGGACGTCCCCGTCAGGGTCAGGTTCTTTTCATCGTTATCTTCTCCCTCTACCTCGCCGGGCTCGGAGTCATCGAGTATTCAGAGAAGATGCCCAACCCGCTTCTTGCCCATGCCGCCATCGAACAACAGGCCACACCATTTCAGGACGGAGGCAATACCGAAGGGAAGGAAGTCCGGCTTGGCATCACCCAGACAAGCCTCTTCTCAAATACGACCATTGCCGCCACCACCGGAGCGGTGGACGGGGCCATGGACAGCATGAATCCCCTGTCGGTCCTCGTCTATCTGGTTCACATGTTTTTAAATGAAGAACCGGGAGGCAAAGGCGTTGGATTTGCCGGTCTCTTGAAAGAAGCCATTCTTGCCGTTTTTCTGGCGGGGCTGATGGTGGGTCGGACTCCGGAATTTCTTGGGAAAAAAATCGAGTCCAGGGAGATCAAGCTGTCTGCCCTCTCCCTTCTTGTGACGCCCCTTCTCGTATTGGGGCTCACCGCCCTTTCCGTCGTCATTCCCGCAGGGAAAAGCTCAATGGACAACCCCGGACCTCATGGATTCATGGAGGTTCTCTACGCATTTGCCTCCGGAAACGCCAATAACGGTTCCGCCATGGCGGGGCTCAATGTTTCGACTCCCTACTATGCCATCCTGATCGGTGTGGAGATGATCCTCAGCCGCTTTCTCCCCCTTCTTCCCCTTCTTGCCATGGCGGGAGCCCTTGCCAAAAAGAAAACTCTCCCCGAAACGTCCGGCACCTTCAAAACGGATACATCCCTTTTTGTCGTGCTTCTTCTGGGGTTCATGATCTTGTTTGCCGCATTGACATTTCTGCCTCCGCTCATTCTCGGCCCGCTTCTGGAGCATCTGTCCATTCTCCATGGGGTCTCTTTCTGAGCGAGGTCTTTGTATTGAAGACACAAGTCAATTTTAACGATTGAAAGGTTTGAACATGAAGCTCTTCGGACAATCATTGCGCGCTACTATTTTTCTCGTGTTCGTCTGCGGGATCCTTTATCCCGTAGCGGTCACAGCCGTTGGAAAGCTTTTCTTTTCCGGACAGGCGAACGGAACGCTGGTCCGTGGATCCAATGGACAGATCGTTGGATCCACACTCATCGCCCAAGGATTCAAGGACCCCAAATATTTTCATCCCCGTCCATCGGCAGCCATGACTCCGGACGGCTCAGCCGCCCAGCCCTATGATGCGGCTTTTTCGAGCGCTTCCAATCTGGGGCCAGACAACAGTGCCCAGATCAAGGCGATGACCGATGCCGCAACGGCCTATCGTCTGGAGAATCATCTCTTGCCGTCCGCTCTTGTGCCAATCGATGCTGTAACAGCATCCGGATCGGGACTTGATCCTGATATCAGCCTCGCAAACGCCTATCTTCAGGCCCCGAGAATCGCCGAGGTCCGGCATATCAATCCCGATCGGGTGAAGGCCTTGATCAAGGAGAATACAAGCAAACCCCAAATGGGATTTCTCGGAACAAGCCGAATCAATGTCCTGCGGCTCAATCTTGCCCTGGACAAACAGCCCTAGACAGAAAACACCGGCAAGCGAAGAAACTTTATCCGACACTCTTTCTGTTGATTTTTTAAATCCTTAGACACTGCACCCGAGGTGCGTCAAGACAAATGAAAGGTTTTCGATCACATGAAGAAGAACAATCTCAAAAGCAGCCATAAAATAATCTTTTCCTCAAAAGCTTCTCTCAAAACAGCCACCAGCCTTGCCCTCGCATCGGCGATGGTTGTTCTGGCCGGTCTGTCTTCTCCGCATCTTTCTTATGGAGACAGTTCCTCTCCTCAAACAACGACAACACCAGCCGCTGCTCCCGTCACACCAGCAGCACCTGCTCCGGCAGCCACACCGGCACCTGCTCCGGACCTGATCCTTCCTTCGATGAATGTGCACTTCAAGGGATTTATCGATGTGTACGGTCAATATAATCCGACAAGCGCGTCGACAACGGATTTTCGGGCCTACGACTACGGTGCCAATTCCTTTAACCTCAATATGGCCCAGCTGAAGTTCTGGCGTCCGGACGACGACGGGATCGGCTTTGTTCTTCGTGCCGACTTTGGTCCGGGAGCCTACGCGTCCGCCCAGAACTTTTCCCCGGGATATTATGGAGCACTGGGTGGAGGGCACCCTTCTACGTCTACGACCCTCTATACCGGGAGCACCGCCATGCCTTACTCCGATTTCTGGCTTGAGGAGGCCTACATCAACTTCTTCGTTCCCGATACGAACAAGGAGCTCGAAGCCTATGCCGGACAGTTCCAGACACTGGCAAACTTCGAAGTGATCCAGCCCACCGGGAACTGGATGATCTCCGACGGCTACACCTTTTTGCTCGGACCCTATACCCACACCGGCGTCCGGATGCACTACGCTCCCAATGCCACCACGAACCTGTATCTCGGGGTGAACAACGGGTGGAACGGAAACATGCAGTCCAACCAGGGGAGCTACTTTCAGGATATCGAGCTTGGTCTGGTGGCAAACCCCATCTCCTGGCTCAACATCAACTTCTCGGGGTATCTTGGCCCCCAGGTCAGAAACGTCTATTTTGATCCATTATCAGGGGCTCCTGGAGGAATAGGCGTAACCGCCAGTGCTGCCAACAATGCCAATACCCCGACCTGGAGAAACTACGGTGCTTTTGTCGTCGAGGCCGGACCGATCGACCATCTGTGGCTTGTCACCAACGAGTCCTACGGATGGCAGGCCGAGGGGAATGTGAACTCGAGCGGTACTCCGACTGGTAATGCGACATGGTATTCGAGCGAGAACTTTCTTCGATACGATCTATCCGATACAATGGATCTTGTCGCACGTTACGAAGTCTATTACGACCCCAACGGGTTCATGACCGGAATGCGGGGAACCGCGATCAACGACGAGTCGGTCGATTACCAGTGGAACTTCATGCCCAATGTCATCAGCCGGGTGGAGTATCGCCACGACAATGCGAACAACCCTCTTTTCAACAGCTCTTTCTATAATGGAGGAAACCGGGGTCCCGCGCTTTATTCGCAGGACACAGTGGATGTTGAACTGATCTACTCGTTCTGAGAAAGAACCATCCTCCACCGGCTCTTTCGTGGAGTATCTCGGGAGTCGATCCAGTATCCCCGATCAAGGAGGACGATTTATTGGCCATATTCAAAATCTACCACGGAACACGAAAAACCATTACCCGCTTTCGGGAATCCGTTCTTCAAAAAGTCGTGGGGATCGGGGCCCTTTTTTCGTCGGGATACGGCGATGTGGGATCCTCCATCTACTTCGCCCTCGGAGTCACAACCATCTATGCCGGCGGTGCGATGTTCCTTGCTATTTTCATCGCCGGATTCTTTTTTATCGCAACGGTACTGTCCTATGCCGAGCTCTCTTCGGCGATACCGGAAGCAGGAGGGTCTTCCCTTTTTTCCCAGAGGGCCTTTGGTGACGGCTGGGCCTTTTTCGCCGGCTGGGCCCTCCTTCTGGACTATATTATCACTCTGGCCCTCTCCGCTTTTTCCGTCGGCCCGTACCTGGGGTACTTTTTCCCGATCTTAAAAGACAATGTCCAGGCCAATGTGACTTTTACCGGAGCATTGATCCTTTGCCTTATCCTCCTCAATGTATTCGGACTCAAGGAGTCCGCCTGGTTTAGCCTCATGCTGGCAGGATTTGATATCCTGACCCAGCTTTCCCTGATGTTTCTGGGGATCTTTTTTCTCTTCAACGTCCCCAAAATCATGCATCAGTTTTCCCTGGGGACCAATCCGACCTGGCCTCATTTCCTGTACGGGATTTCCGTGGCCATGGTGGCCTATATCGGGATTGAGGCGATCAGCCAGATGTCTTCGGAGGCCAAGGATCCGGCAAAGTCCGTTCCCAGAGCCATGTTCCTGACCATGGGAACAACTGTTTTTCTCTATTCCGGAATCAGTCTTGTCGCCTTGTCGGCCATGGATCCCAAACTTCTTTCGACCGTATGGGTCAATGATCCGATCGCCGGAATCGCCCATTTCATTCCCCATGTCCATCATTATCTTGGACCATGGATTGCCGTTCTCGGTGCCACGATCCTGACGGTTGCCGCCAATGCGGGTCTGATTGGCGTTTCCCGTCTGTCCTATTCGATGTCCCATAATTTTCTGATCCATCCGATTTTCCGGCATACGACCAAGAGATGGAAAACACCCGCCTATTCCATCGTGTTCTTCGGTGCTCTGGCAGCCACTGTCGTCGCCTTTTTCCCCTATCTTGAAGTTCTTGCCGACCTTTACAACTACGGTGCAATGCTTTCCTTCATGATGACGCATCTGGCGCTGATCAAGCTCCGGAACAAGGAGCCGGAACTGGTCAGGCCGTTTCGGGTTCCCTTTTCCGTCCGTATCAAAAACTTCGAGATTCCCCTTCCGGCCGTGTTTGGCCTTATAGGAACCGGAGGCGTCTTTATCATGGTCCTCCTGTTTCACAAATACGGTCGGGTCTTCGGAACGATCTGGATGATTGTGGGAATCATCTATTACTACTATTTCCGGCGAAGCACGCTCATGCCCCTGATGGGCCGGGTAGAGATCAGGGAAATCACGGAAAACGATTTCGAAAAACCTGTTGCCCACCAGAACATTCTGGTCGCAACATCTCCACATGCCCCATCCCTGATTCTCCACGATATCGCGAAGATTGCCCGATCGGACAAGGCCAGGGTGACAGTTGTCACCATTCTGGAGATCCCCTTGTCCCTTCCGCTCAATGCGGCGCTCCCCCAGGAAGAAGCCATCGCCAAAAACACCCTTGAGCTTTGTCAGGCTATCGGCGTCAACGAGGATATCCTTCTCGATACCCTTCTCATCCGAAGCCGCTCCATCGGAGACTCCCTGGTCCAGGTCTACATCAAACACAAGGCGGATACCCTTGTGTTTAACGATACAAATTCGGCCGTCTCCAGATCGATCGATGCGGCGATCGCACGATCCGGAGCTCCGGTAACAGTCTGGAGGATCCAGTCCATAAAGGGACGTCCAGGAATAAAAACCGGTGACAAATCGATTCTCTCTTCCGGACATGAGATCCTCAAAACCTCTGCGAGTCCCCCCATTTCTCCATGAAGACTGATTCCGAAACAGCCCTCCCGGCGGAAAACCCTCTCAACTCCGATCCTTTTTTCTCTCCCGCCAATAAAAAAATCCTTTTTTTGGCGGGATTTCTTTTTCTCGTTATCTTTTTGACCGATGCCATGACGCCCCAAAGTCTCGTCGTTTCCATTCTCCTGGACATTCCCATCGCCCTGACCGGCCTGACGCTCAGGAAGAAGGCGACCGTCTCTCTCGTGATCCTTGGTCTGATCGCCAACACCATGGCCGGAGTCATCAATGCCAGAACGGAAGGATCGATCGATGCCATTGCCCTCCTGAACCGGATCTTTTCCGCCGTTTCCTTTTTTCTGGTCGGCTACCTGACACTGAAAGTCCAGGAAAATGCCCATGAAACCGGCGTGATTTCCTCTGAAAGGAGCCGTGCCACAAGAGAGAACAAGATCAGGACCTTTCTCGCCGGAATCAGTGCCCAAAACATCCCGGACCGTCTTCTTCGGGAGCTCACTGGCCACCTGGTCACCCTGTTTTCTGCAAAAGGAGTCGTGATCGCACTCTCCGATCAGGACCTGTGGCGGTCGACAACCTACTCCTCGCCAGAGGGCCTCTGGTTCTGGAAAGCAGGAGAATCCCTTCCCGGAGGATTATCCCTTCTTGGGAAAAAAACATTCCCGCCAAACTGGATCTCCAAACCGAGCCTCTCCCCGATCCTTGAAAACAACCATGCATCCAGGGGGGTTGTCGCAAGGCTTGGATTGTCCGCAATCGATCAGGACTCCGAATCAGCCCGGTTCCTCTACTTGTTTATCCTTGAACCGGGCGAAGATTCGATTCTGCAAATTCTGTCCGAAATCACACCGATTATCGAGGAGGTGCTCGCCAGAGTCCGGATCCTCCAGCACCTGACCCGATACAATCAGGTGCTGCTTCGCCGGAACTCCATCATCCATGATCTGGTTTACGGGGTCTCCCACGATATCCGGACCCCATTGATCGCCAACAGCATCAATATGAAGCTTGCCCTTGAAGGAGCCTATGGAGCGATTTCCGAGGAATTCTCTTCCGTCCTGGAACAAACGATCCTTTCGAACAATTCGATACTGGAAATCGCAAACAGTCTGCTGCTGCTTTCCCGACTGGAGCTGGACGACCTGAATCTGCTCTTTGAACCGGTCAGTCTCGATTCTCTTTTAAATGAGGTTTGCTCTGATCTGGCGCCTCTTCTGGGATCAAAATCCATCCATCTTTTCACCGATCTCGAAGAGATCTCCCTCTCGGGAGATCGGTCGTCACTTAAGCGCCTGTTTCAAAATCTCATCGACAATGCCATCAAGTGGTCACCCGAAGAAGGAACCATAAGGATCTCCTCAAGACGGGATCTGTCGGGTGTTACCGTTGACATTGTCGATGAAGGGCCAGGAATACCGGACTCAATGCTTTCCAGTTTGTTCACACGGTTTGGAGGGATTCATTCGGGTTCCGGGTTCGGACTTGGTCTTTATATCGCCCAGCAGATCGCCAGACGTCACAATGGTCTGATCGAATACCATCCGGCATCTCCCGGAAGCTGCTTCCGGATGATTTTTAAAACTCAGGAGAATATAGTGTGAAAATCCGCGTTTTTCTTGTCGAAGACCATCAGCTGATGATGTCAGCTCTTAAAAAATCACTGGAAAGAGACAATTCTATCGAATTAAAAGGAGAGGCCCAATCGGGTGAAAAGGCGCTTGAGCTCCTTTCGGAAAACCATCAAAATGTCGATGTCGTTGTGATGGATCTTGGACTTCCGGGAATCTCGGGGATTGAAACCACCAGACGACTTAAAAAAGAGCACCCCGGAATCCATGTTCTGATCTTTACCGTTCATCGGCTTGAAGAAGAAATCTTTTCCGCCTTTCAATCCGGTGCTGACGGGTATTGCCTGAAAGAGACCGACACAGTAAGTCTTCTCCTCGGAATACAGGCTGTTTCAATGGGGTCTTTGTACATAGATCCCCAAATAGCCCACCTTGCCGTTCGCCGGATTCAGTCCCCGGCTTTTAGCGACGAGGGCAATCTCCTGACCCCTCGGGAAACCGAGGTTCTGAAACTTTTGTCGGAAGGATTTTCCAACAAGGAAATCGCTCAGGAAATCCAGATCAGCCTCAGTACCGTCAAAGCCCATATACAGAGCATCCTCCAGAAACTCTCGGCAACAACCCGGGCGGATGCGGCGGTCAAGGCCATCAAAAAAGGATTGATCTGAAAACATGCCAGAAAGCGAAGCACCATGACCCTAAAGCCACCCACCCCCCCGCGGGGCAGAGGATCCCTCAGTCAACCGGATAACCGTTACGAATCCGAAAAACGGGAATCCGTCGACGAGGATCCGACAGAACAGTCTCTTAAGACACAGTTTCTTCCGGATACGGCCCGAACGGTCATCAATCGAAGCCACTCGCCGGATGTGGGGTTTTCCCTGTCGATCAACCCCTACCGCGGGTGCGAGCACGGTTGCGTCTACTGTTTCGCCCGACCAACACATGCCTATCTTGGCCTTTCTCCAGGTCTTGACTTTGAAACGCGCATTTTCTTCAAACAGGATGCCCCCAAGCTTCTTATGGGCGAGTTGTCCAAAAAGGGATACCGATGCGAACCCATTGCCCTCGGCATCAATACAGACTCCTACCAGCCCATCGAGGAGAAACTGCGGATTACCCGATCGATTCTGGAAGTTCTCGACCGATTTTCCCATCCGGTAACGATTGTCACCAAATCCGCGCTCATCGAGCGGGATATCGACCTTCTGGGAAAGATGGCCACTAAAGGTCTGGCCAATGTCTTTCTTTCCATCCCGACATTGAATGAGAATCTTTCCCGCTCGCTTGAACCGAGGGCCGCTGCCCCCTGGCGCAGGCTTGAGGTCATCAGGGCCCTGTCTTCCGCCGGGATTCCGACAGGAGTGCTCGTCGCCCCTGTCATCCCGGTACTGACAGACCATGAACCGGAAGGGATCCTGAAAGCCGCCCGGGAGGCCGGAGCGATTTCAGCGGGGTATGTTCTTCTGCGGCTTCCCCTTGAACTTCGGGAGATTTTTGGAGAATGGCTCGACTTCCACGTTCCCCTTTCTTCGCAGGCGGTTCTTTCCCGCATGAGAGAGTTTCACGGAGGAAAGCTCTATGATCCCGGTTTCGGAGAAAGGATGAGGGGGAGCGGCCCGCTGGCAGAGCTTCTGGAACAACGTTTTGAAGTTATGGCAAGAAGACTGGGGTACAAGGGGATGCCGGAGCTTGAAACAGGTCTTTTTGATCGCCTCGCCACAGCTTCCCCCCACCGTCTGTTCCCCGATTTTCATCACTGATCGAACCGGAGCAGGAGATAGAGCGTTTTTCAGCTTTTTTCCAGGGTTGAACGGTAAAATTCGATCACCTCTTCTGGCGGCAATGGATGTCCCCAGAGAAATCCCTGGAAAAAGTCGCATCCGATTTCCTGGAGAAAGACCCGTTCTTCTTCAAACTCGACACCTTCTGCCACAAGAGAAAGACCAAGGCTCTTGGCCATTGTCACAATGGCCCGGATCATCGACCTGGCGTTCCTGTCATGCCTGATGTCCCGAATGAACGACTGGTCGATCTTGAGCGTGTCCACCGGAAATCCCCTCAGGAGAGAAATAGACGAGTATCCTGTCCCGAAGTCATCGATCGAAATACGAATCCCCAGTTCCCGAAGCCTGACCAGAGTATTCATGGCATTTTCGGACTGGATGGGGCGACTTTCGGTGACTTCGAACTCGAGACCGATCTCGCTCGCCTTTATGCTGTTTTCATCGAGAATTCTGACAACCCTGTCAAAAAAATCGGGGTCAAGAAGCTGGACAGGAGAGATGTTGATCGCAATCCGGAATGAGGAGTCCAATCCCGATTTTCGCCAGGACTTGGCCTGAAGAATCCCTTCCCGGATAATCTTTTCCCCCAAGGCATGAATCATTCCGGTTTCTTCAAAAAGAGTTATGAAATTGCAGGGAAGAACGATATCAAACGCCTCCCGTCTCCACCGGATCAAGGATTCGACTCCGACCATCCGGGCATCGGACAATAAAAAAACCGGTTGGTAAAACAGGACAAACTCACCGTTTTCAAGGCCACTCCTGATGCTCTCGATGAGTGCAAGCCGTTCGACGGAGAGGTCCTCACGAAAAAGTTCAAAGCCCTCAACTCTCCCGCCGCCCATGCTTTTTGCCTTGTAAAGGGCAATATCGGACTTCCGGAGAAGGCCGTCAAGCTCCTCTCCATCTTCCGGACAACTCACGACACCAATACTGACACCGATATGAATGGTTTGATCCGCCAGCTGAAAAGGATCCATGAAGAGCTCCAGGATTCTCTCGGCAAGAGCGATGCCCTCCTCGCGACTGCGGCTTTCGGGCTGGACATAGACAAATTCATCCCCTCCCAGCCGGGCGATCGTATCCGATTCCCGCCCTGTCCGGAGAAGACGGCCGGCAACCAGCTTCAAAAGCATGTCTCCGATCTCGTGACCGAGGGTATCGTTGACATTCTTGAAGTGGTCGAGATCCATGAACAACAGGTTCACAACAGTCTTCTTCCGAAGAGACATCTCAATATCGCCAGAGATCCTTTCCCTCAGGAGATTCCGGTTGGCAAGACCTGTCAGGGGATCATAGTTGGCCATTCGCCAGACTTTAAGTTCGTTTTCTTTTTTATGGGTAATATCCCTTTGCACCGAGATAAATCGATTGACCTTTCCGTCTTCGGCAATCAGTGGCGAGATGGTCTGTGCCGCGATGAACTCACTCCCATCCTTTCTTTTGTTGACAACTTCGCACTCAAAAACATTTCCGGAAAAGATGGTCTCCCAGAGGTCTTCATAAAATCTCTGACCATGGTGTCCCGACTTGAGGATCCGATGATTCTGGCCAAGACATTCCTCCCTCGAATATCCGGTCAGCTGGAGAAAGGCATGGTTGACCCAGCGGATGGCACCTTTCCGGTCAACCATGCTGATGGCCTCTCCAACAGCCTGAAGAGCTTCGTACCCAAAACGCACCTCCTTTTGCTCTTCGGCCAGCTCAAAGAGGAGCGCAATCCGGGCGGAGTATTTTTCAAGGATGGAAAGATCCTCATGGACAGGCCCGAACAAATACCGGGAACCGGATGTGATCGTCCCCATTACTTCTCCGTTTCGCTCTCTCAGGGGAACCGACCAGATATAGCGGATTCCGACATCTTCCATTTCCTTTTTGAAGACATCCGGGTAACGGGAGTCAGAAATGGCGATCATATGGGTTTTGCCTTCCCGAATGGCATGGCCGGATACCCCCATTCCCTGCGGCGACTCATCCCATCTTGCGGGAGTGTTGTTTTCATAGCGAATTTTCCCCTTGACATCCCCTGCAACAAGCTCAGTGGATCCATCCGGCTCCTTTTTCAGGATTCCCAGATACATAAAAGGAAATGAGCAGACCAGGGCATCGCAGAGATCGTCCAGAACCTTCCGGAGATTCTCTCCCGTAAGGACTCTTCGTTCGGAGTCCGCCAGCATCCGATCAATCAGCTTCTCCCGTCTTTTGAGGGTCTTGTCGCGTATCAGTGTAAGAAGGAATCGTTTTCCGTCTTTTTCAAGGATCCTCGCGGAAATATCCACAAGGATCTCCCGGCCTTCCTTTGAGTGGTGAACCGATTCATAGTCATGATGGCCTTCGGCCAAAAGACGCGGGAAAATCTCCAGAAGACAATGTTCCCTTTCTGACGGAGCAACCAGATCCACCATCCTGATCTCCCTAAACTCGACAGAGGAGTATCCATAGACAAATTCCGCCCTGGAATTCGATTCGAGAATCGTCGACAGTGTTCCTTCCGGACTGATTGAAGACAAAAACAATGGCTCTCCGACCATGGAAAAAAGCGTCTGGTACCACTCTCTTTCCCGAAGGATCACCTCTTTTTCATCGGCAATCCCGGTAATGTCCCTCGCGATGACAAGGAGATTGTCTTTTCGCCCTGTATCGAGAAATACGGGGATCTTCGTTACCGAAAAAACATGGACCTTCCCGGTCCGACAATCGGTCAGACGTTCGAGAAGGTCCAGCCGGGAACCTTTTTCCCAGGCTTTTTGATCCGTCTGGGAAAAGGACATCAGATCCTTTTGCAGATCGGGGAGAAACTCAATGATCTGAAGGTCCGTTTTGTCTTTCCATTCGAATTCTGAAAGGCCCAGAAACCCCAGCGCTTCGCCGTTTGCAAACGTCCAGCGTCCATCACCGTCTTTGATAAAGACAAGATCCTGCAGATGGAAGCTCAGAAGATCGAAGAGGCTCTTTTCCACGGGAGATGTTTCTTTCTTTTTCCTCAGTCTTGCAGTGCGGTGTTTATGGATCATTTCAGCACCTCTCAAAGAAAAAAGCGGGATATAAGAACGGCCCCAAAAGTTGAAAGCGGAGCGGCTAATTGTCGAAGTTCAAAGGATAAGGATTTTGCTCCGGACTGAGCCCCCTCACTCCCTTTACTCATTTAATCATGTCCTGAAATTCCTGATCATTCACAGACGGAATTTTTTCAGGAAAGCTTCCGGCTTAACTTTGGGGGGAGCGTGATCAGTGCCGGTTACTTCGGAGGCACCTTTCAAAACGGTCAGACAACGAACTCCATCTTCCGCAACCCCCATGAAAACGAAATGTGGATA
>DAHWBS010000020.1 GCA_027323445.1 Leptospirillum sp. | reverse complement strand
AAATCCCAGAAGTCCCGCAAATCGGATGTTTTGGGGCGACCCTTTTTCCGGAGATGTTCCATGAAGAATCATGTCGACTTCTGCTGCGGGAAGCTTTCCAAAAGGGGTGAATCGGGAAATGCCGGAAATCTCCAGAAATTTCATGAACCGGTTCCGAATGTCGGAAAAGGCACGGTGTTCCAGAATCTTGATGGCTGTTTCAGCAATGGAGAGATCCGGATAGGGGACCAGAAGTGTCGGATCAACTTCAAGAAGGACGCCGAGGCCGGAGCATTTTGAACAGGCTCCATAGGGAGAATTGAAGGAGAAAAGTCTGGGAGTGATTTCTGGAAGACTGATGTTGCAGGTTGTGCAGGCCTGGCGCTCAGATAATATAAGGTCTGTTTTTGGGTCAGGACGATGGATGATGACCATCCCTCCGCCATGGGTCAATCCCGTCTCGATACTTTCGGCAAGTCTCTGTCGAATCCCTTCCCTAAGGGAGATGCGGTCGATGACGATTTCGATCCGGTGGGTTTTTTTTCGGTCAATTTCAGTGATTTCTTCTATGGGCATGATTGTACCGTCAAGCCGGATACGCGTGAAGCCTTCTTTCAGGATTCGTGCGATTTCCTTTCGGTATTCTCCCTTTCGGTCGGAAACCGTCGGGGCCAGGATGATCAGTTTTTCGCCCTCGGGGCCGTTCATCAGCTGATTGACCATCTGTGTCACCGTCTGTGGGCTCACGGACTGTCCGCAGAGAGGGCAGTGAGGATGTCCGATGCGGGCAAACAGGAGTCTCAGATAATCGTGAATCTCTGTTACGGTGCCGACCGTTGACCTGGGGTTTTTTGAGGTGACTTTCTGGTCGATTGCAATTGCGGGAGAGAGACCATCGATACTGTCCACATCCGGTTTGTCCATCATCTCCAGAAATTGGCGGGCATAGGCAGAAAGGGACTCTACATAGCGTCGCTGGCCTTCAGCATAAAGTGTGTCAAAGGCCAGCGAGCTTTTTCCTGACCCTGAAAGACCGGTAATGACCACCAGTTTGTTTCTGGGCAGGGAGAGGTCCAGATTTTTCAGGTTATGCTGTCGTGCTCCCTTGATCACGATGTAGTCCATAGGCGAAACGCGAGGAGCGGGTTTTTCAGGAATGCTGGAGTGTTTCCTGGATGGCATCAGTTCGATCCTTCAGGGCTTTGGGCAATGGTTGTTCCTGGCGGAACTTCCATTGTGAATGATTTCATGGGAAGTGTCGTAAGCGTCTGGATGTCCGTCAGGCTGATCGACAGGATGACTCCGTTGACCTCCATGAAAACAATCTTTTCCGGAAGCCATGTTTTGGGGTCGATCGAGATTCTGGCGAGAGCGAGATGTCTGTCCGCTTCTTTCGGCACCAATGAGATTGTCTCTTCTGAAACACTTTTCGCCCGGGATTCCGGACGTATATAGAAATACCGGTCAAGCTGACCGATCTTTTCGAGCAGTAGTGCCGGTGTTTCCGGTATGGTCCGGCTTTTAAGGGTCTTCTTGATCAGCTGAGTGTTCTGGGGGATGTAAAAGGACATTTTGTTTCCCAAAAGAAGGAGGACCTGTCCTTTGGGATCACTGTAGTGAAGGATCATTTTTCCGCCCTGTCCAAAGACCAGGTCTCCATTCGAGCGGATCTCTCCACTGTTCGGCGGGGAAAGCTTTTGGGTGAATCTTGCTGTAAATCCCGGGTGTTTCTTGACGGAAGAAGACATTTTTTTCAACATCTCCCGGGGAGAGAGGGATTCTGCGTGAAGATAGTCTGCCGGCAATAAAAAAAGAAAACCCCAAAAAGCAAGGCAAGTGGCAGTCTTTATCCGGAATGGCCCGATCGGGCTTATCCATCCTGAATCAGTCTTCCTGTTCATGGTTTCTGTTTCCTTTTAAAAGCGGTCGCGGTTTGCTGCCATCTTGCTTTCCTATCAGTCCTTCCGACTCCATGCGCTCAATGATGCGAGCCGCACGGTTATATCCGATCCGGAGGTGTCTCTGGATCAGGGAGGTTGACGCTTTCCCCTGGCGACGGACAATGGTGACTGCTTCCTCGTAGAGGTTGTCATTGTCATCGGAGGCATCGTCGTCGTCCTGCGAGCCATATCTGGACTGCTGGTCTCCGGGTATCTCCGAAAGGGTCAACCTTTCCATGATATCGCCAAGGCTGCTGTCTGTTCCAGTAGAGACCTTCGGAGCCTCTTTCCAGAAGGAAACGAGCCTTGAGAGCTCTGCTTCGGAAATGAAAGCCCCGTGGAGCCTTCTCAGTGCATCCGTTCCTGGCGGTCTCATCAACATGTCGCCGGCGCCCAGAAGGCTTTCTGCTCCTCCCTGGTCAAGAATCACCCGGGAATCGATCTGGCTTGTGACCTGAAAGGCGATCTTCGTGGGGATGTTGGCCTTGATCAGTCCGGTCAGGACCGCAATAGACGGTCTCTGGGTTGCCAGCACCAAATGAATTCCGGCCGCTCTTGCCATCTGTGCCAGCCGGATAATGGGGGGTTCTACATCTTTTTTCAGGCTCAGCATGAGATCGGCAAGCTCATCGATCAAGACAACGATGAAGGGGAACCAGTCTTTTTCCGGGACAGCTTTTCTGTACTCGCTGATGTTTCTGACCCCGGTGTTTTTCATCAATTCATACCGCCGGATCATCTCGTCTGCCAGAATTCTCAGTTTGGAAGCGGCAATTTTGGGATCTGTGATAACCGGACCCAGAAGGTGGGGGATCCCTTCATAGGGTGCAAATTCGAGTCTTTTCGGATCGATCATGATGAACCGGACGTCTTCAGGCCTTGCGCTCATGAGGATGCTTGCAATCAGGACGTTCATGCAGACAGATTTTCCCGTTCCGGTCGCACCGGCAATTAAAAGATGAGGCATTCTGGCAAGATCGACGGCGTAAGGATCACCGTTAATGGTTTTTCCGATGGCAAGGGAAAGGGGGGATGCTATCGAGCGAAAGCTCGGACTTGAAAGGATTTCCCTGAATGTGACGAGCTGACGAACAGGGTTGGGGACTTCAAGGCCAATGGTTGACTTTCCGGGGATAGGGACATGAAGGTTGACTTGTGGTGCTTTTAGCGCCATGGAGATTTCGCTGGTCAGGCTTGTCACCCGGCTGACCTTTGTTCCTGGAGCCGGTAGAAATTCAAAGAGGGTGACAACCGGTCCTGGCTGTGATCCAACCATCTTCCCCGGAACGCCATAAGTCCTGAAGAGATCACCAAGGGTTTTTTCTGTTTCTCTTATCTGGGACTGGGGCATGACTTCCCTTGCACTTCCTGACGGCTCGAGCAGGTCGCTTGTCGGGAGCAGAGATTTTAAAGAATCGGGTGTTCCTGTCAGTCCGATAGGCGCTTTTGGCGTTGGAAGGGGCTTTGTCTTTTGTTCCGGCAGGGGCTCTTTTGTGAAAGCAGGCTGAGATATCTGTTCAGAGCTCCCTTGAGGAGGCTCTTCTTCTTTGACAACAATATATTGGGGATCGGTGTCCTTGACTAAAAGAGACCTGACCCGGTCTCTTTTTTGTCGCAGCCAGTCGGTGACCGAAGTCCCTTTTTTACTTGCGATAAATGCCACAAGCGGTGCGAGCAGAAAAAGAAGCGATGATAAGAGCATACCTCCAAGAATAAGCATGGAGCCGGGCTTGTTGAGCCTGGAAAGAGAAAAGGCGAGAATTTTTTCTCCGATTGTTCCGCCCGGCTGGTAAGGCGCAATAAGATTTTCTGGCAGAATCATGCAAAGAAGTGGCGGAAGTGAGACGGTTAATAGAATCCATCCCAGGATGGACCATGGGGGCGGAGTTTTTGTTTTTCGATGAAAAAGGGAAAGACTTCCCAATAGGATCGGGGCAAAAACAGCAGATAGCCCAAAAGATTCATAAAGGACTGCCGCCACGCTCGCTCCCCAGAAACCCATTGTATTTTTGGGTGTGGAAAGGCTTGAGACGGTCATGATGGAAGGGTCACTACTGTTTGCCGTGAGCAAGGACAGCAACAGAAACAATGTGAGTGTCCAGAGGAAGACCTGCTGGACTCTTCTCAAAAGAGTGCCCAGATAATGCGGTTCCGGGGAGGCCCCCCTTTCCGGCAGCTTTTCCACAGTCAAGACTTTCTATCCGGTGAAACCTTGCGGTCCATCTTCACATCTCAAGTATGATCGGAATGATGACGGGGTCCCGTTCAAAGTTCTTCTTGAAATATTTCCTCAGGCTGTTGTGGATCATTGTCTTGAGGGCAGAAGATTCTTTTCGGATTTCTGGTTCTGCGGAGTTGATGGCGATTTCAACGTGAGTCTTGATCAGCGCTGTAAGTTCCAGTGACAGGTCAGAAAGGACAACCCCCCGCGTTGTGATTTCTGGCCCCATGACCATGTCACCGGTCTGCTGGGAAAGAGCTACGATCACTGTGACGATGCCATCCGAGCCAAGCCTCTGACGGTCGCGCAGGACGACTTCTTCGACGTCTCCAACACCTTTCCCGTCGACAAAGGTTCTTCCGCTGGCGATCTTTTGAAGAAGTTCGGCATGGTTCGGGCCAAACTCCAGAACATCTCCGTTTTCAATGACAAAAACATGATCTGCCGGAACACCGGTGGCCATGGCCGTTTTCGCGTGCCTTGAAAGCATTCGGTATTCACCGTGCATGGGAACAAAGAACTTTGGCTTGAGCATCCTTATCATCATCTTTTGATCTTCCTGGCTTGCATGGCCAGAAACATGGATTTCGGAGACCCGCTGATGATGGACAACAGCTCCTTTTCTGGAAAGGAAGTTGATGATTTTGCCAATTGCCCTTTCATTTCCGGGAATCACCCGGGCAGATAGCAAAATCGTGTCGTTGGCGCCGATTGTAATGTGCTTGTGGTCACCAAGGGCCATTCTGAAAAGGGCACTCATCGGCTCTCCCTGGCTTCCGGTCGTGATGATCGTGACCTCCTCCGGAGGAAGAAGCGTGGCCTGGTCGAGTTTTATGACCTTGTCTACAGGGATGTGCAGATAGCCCAGCTCTGTCGCAATCTTGTAATTGGTTTCCATCGACCGGCCGGTAAAGGCGATCTTTCTGCCCAGAGCGATCGAGACATCCGCAACCTGCTGCAGTCTGTGGATGTTTGAAGAGAACGTTGCAACGATGACTCTTCCCGGAGCCATCGAGATCAACTGATGGAGCGGTTCTGCCACAAGGGCCTCTGACAAGGACAGGCCGGATTTTTCGGAATTGGTGCTGTCGCTCATAAGACAGAGGATGCCCTGATCTCCGAGGGCGCAAAATCGGTGCATGTCGAAGTGTTCTCCGTCGATTGGAGTCAGATCGACCTTGAAGTCACCGGTATGAAGGATGGTTCCCGCCTCTGTTGTAATGGCAAAGGAGACCCCGTCTGCAATGGAGTGCGTGATCCTGATGGGTTCAACCGAAAAGGGGCCCATTGTGCAGGCCTCCCTTGGCTTGAGTGTCACAAGCTTTGTCTCTGTAATATTTTTGTGTTGCTTGAGCTTGCCTTCGAGAAGACCCAGTGTCAGCCCTGTTCCAAAAATCGGAACATTGAATTCCCTGAGAAAGTAGGGGACGGCGCCAATATGATCTTCATGTCCATGAGTCAGAAAGAGTGCCAGAACTTTTTTACGGTTTTCCTTGAGATAGGAAAAGTCGGGAATGATCAGGTCGATACCAAGCAGATCGTCCTCGGGAAAGAGGACTCCGCAGTCGACAACGATAATTCCCTCGGATGTTTCATAGGCGGTCATGTTCATTCCGATTTCACCAATGCCACCTAGCGGAATGATGCGTACTTTCCCTGGTAAAACGGGTTCAGGTGGAACGATAGTCTGGATATCTGGAGTCACTGGGGCAAATTCTCCTTGTTCTGTTTGGGCGGATTCCCGCTTGGAAAGTATTTGTCGGAATCTTCTGAGTTTTGTTTCAGGATCTCTATTTCCCTGGATATCGTTAAAAATTCTTCCGGCAGTAATCGTTCGACCCTTTTGTTCTGAGGGACTCCTGATCGATCCAGAACATCCTCGAAATCACCTTTTAGTGACTCGGGGAAAGCCAGATGGAGGGCGTTCTGGAGAGTCCGTCTCCGATAGGAAAAGAGCTTTCTGGATAAATTCAGTGCGTGAAGTATTTGTTCTCTTTCTCCATCGGGGCCGAATGCTTTTGGTCGAATGACAACGACTGAGGAGTGAACCTTCGGGGCCGGGTGAAAGGATCCGGGCTTCAGGTCGAGAACCTTTTTTGCCGAAGTCGAAAGCGCCATTGCAACCGAAAGGTGACCGTACTCGTCTGAGTCTGTGGATGCGACGATTCTTCCCGCTACTTCACGCTGGAACATCAGGATCATTTCCATGGGCGGTTTCGGACTCGACAGAAAACGGAAAAGCAATGGTACGGATATATTGTATGGGAGATTGGATACAATCCGGTAGTCCCCTCCCGAAAAAGGTGGTGCATGGTAGTCCTCTCCTTCTCCAAACGGGTAATCGAGAGCATCTGTCCGGATGATCCTGACCCCGGGGATTGATCCAAACCGCTCAGTGAGGGAAGGAAGGAGTTCGTGGTCCTTTTCCAGGAGGATGAGGTTTGATGTTTTGTTCAAAAGCGCTTTTGTGAGAATGCCTTTTCCCGGACCGATTTCTATCAGCGGTGTTTCTCTTGGAACGGACGGGTCAAGAAACTCTACGATTCTCTGAGCTATTGATGGATCGGTCAAAAAATTTTGCCCCAGACTTTTCCTGGCTCTGTGGGGCGGGATCATTATCTTTTCCATGGGGGAGGAGGACCTTCTCCGGTCTTGAAATTTTATTTTAATTAATTGTTCGAATAGAATATCACAAGGGAAACCATAGATGGTTAAATTTGGACTCAAGAAGAGAGAAAAATCAACCGGGGGGCGAGTTGCGCCTTTCCAGGAGCGGGTACCATCGAATTCAATGCATTTGAAAAGCCTCCTTACCGGCAGGCGCTGATTCTTGTTAATCATGGTGAAGATGAAGTTCGATGGGCTTTTCGCTGGTTTGTTCTGGTCTCCATCCTTCTGCATGGTTCCTTGTTGCTTTTAATGATCAAGGATCCTGCGCTTTTGAACCGCCTTGAGGACCTGATCGCTCCACAGAAACCACCGATGACCGAAGCGATGAGAAAAAAACTGGCAGAAGAGAGAAAACCTGTATTCGTGGACATTCTCGACCCCTCAAAGGTTCCTCAGTCGGCTCAGACGGTTGCGCCGCCACTTCCGAAGGGACACTCCCTTTCGGGGAAACCCAACCATCATGATTCGAAAACAGTCCTGAGGCCATCAACTTCGCCACCTCCCCCCAGGGTGACGGTGCCTCGTCCAAAGGTTGCCCCTTCGGAGCCAGAGAGGGAGACTCCACTCGCAAAAATGGAGCCGGGGCTTGCACAGGTCAAAAAGTCTGCAAGACATGATCATCCGAACCACAATAAATCCAGCAAGACAGAAAAGCATTCAGAGAGAACGGCCAAAACCGCCCCTGTATCTCCGAGTGAAAAACCGGAAAAGCCAACAAAGGTTGTCAGAAAAATCTCGCCCAAGGATCTCAATCGAATCCTGTCTCAGGAATCACTGGGGGATCCCTTTTCAAAGAACCTCAATCTTTCGAAGGATCTGTCGCCTGCGTATTCGGATAAGCCGGATCCAACAGACCGGATCATGGCCAATCTGGAGGATGAGACGTATTCGAGCTATATAAAGCGGATACAGGAAAGGTTCGAGACGATAGGAGAGTATCCCGAGGAGGCTGCTTCCCGTGGAGTAACCGGACGGGCACTAGTGACCTTCAGAATCCTGGCTGACGGAACGCTTGACGGGGTCACTCTTTCGAGAAGTTCCGGGTCGGCTATTCTTGATGAGGAAGCGTTGAGGATTGTTCGTGTGGCCTCTCCCTATATTCCTCTTCCGACCGCTTTTCATAAAAAAGAGCTGACGTTGACATGGGCCTTTATTTTTTATAATGGAGGGTTCCATGTCATTCAGTAAGATCTCCGGAGCCCTGCCTGTTGCTGTTGTCGTGATCTTCTCCTCTCTTTTCTCTTATGCGGAGGGTTCGGGGCAATCGTTATCTTCCGGGGATTCGCTTGTCCGGGTCATAAGGGATCTGAATTCGGGAAATGAAAAAAA
Source organism: Leptospirillum sp. (assembly GCA_027323445.1). GTDB lineage: Bacteria > Nitrospirota > Leptospirillia > Leptospirillales > Leptospirillaceae > Leptospirillum. The sequence continues at coordinate 11,111 of DAHWBS010000020.1, read as the reverse complement.
AGCGAAGGTCGATATCGGGGCGATTTCCGTTCCCGAAGTCAAGGGATTTTCCCGGGAACGCCGCAATCAGTATTATCTGCTTGACGGGTATTTGAATCCGCCCTCTTCCCTGTCGAGTTCCGGAATCAGGAAAGCCCTGCGCCAGGTGGGCAGGAATGTGGATCTTGTCTTTTGGAGAGCCTATCAGGGTCCAATGGGGAAGAAGTATTCCGGGCCTTCGCTTTCTAATCGATTGTCGGCCATGTTTCCGGACTCAAACTATTTTCATCCCGAAGGGGGATCCGGAGCCCATTCGGCGCAGGCATTGTGGCGCCGATCCCTGTCTGAGTTCCATCGCGATCATCCCAAACGGGCTTTGATCCTGTGGAAGAGAATCTATCAGTCTCATCCGCTCTCTCCCGAAGCAGGTCTTGCCCTTCAGCGTTTGCCGCAAGCCATGCCGATGGGGGAGTTGCTGATCCCCCGATGGAAGACTCTCGCTTCCATGGGACAAAAAAAAGTCGTTTTAAAAGAAGCGATGGCCTACCTCAAGACCAGTCCTCCCTTTCCTTTTCGTGATCGGGCAATTCTGTTTGCTGCTTCGGGACTTCTTGCCGAGTCCAGAAAAAATGAGGCACTGGCTCTTGTCGAAAAGGGCAAATCGGCAAAAGGGGCAAAGCTTCTGTCATCTTTGTGGCTGGAAGAATGCTCCGCAGAAGATTCTAGTGTGATGAAAAAAAACTGTATCCACCAATTCCTTTCCCGATACCCTCTGTCCCTTGCGGGAAGGTCACTTGCCAATGCTTCCCTCCGGGCCTCTATTGCCGCCGGAGGGTTATCTTTTGATCCGCTCTGGATGCCTTCACCGCCCATTCAGTCCCTCCCTTCCGGGGAAACTTCCATGTGGCTCTCCGGACTCTGGTTTGCATCCCATGGAGAGGTGGAGCGGGCCCGCGATGTCTGGAAGGAACTGGCATCAATTCTTTCTCCGGGAGGGGATGATGTTCTTCTTCCCCGGTTGACCTATTTTCTGGGAAGACTTGATGGGATGGAACATCATCTTGAAAGGGCCCAAAGACGCTATCGTAAGGTCATGAAGCTATGGCCCTCTTCGGTTTATGCACTATGGTCGAGTCTTGCCTGTGGCGAAGATTGCGGAAGCTTTGCGGTTACCTTTCACCACCCATCTCCCCAAAAAGCCCATTTGACGCTCTCCCATCGCCAGAGGCTCCTTAACCTGATTCAGCTGGGTTTGTGGGGGGCAGCCTGGACCGACTATGTTGCTTATCGGGATCACCTGATGACAGAAGAAAGATTCATCCGCTATGGAAATCTGTCTCTTCGACTTGATCCCGTCAGAAAGCTTGTTTTAATCGACGCTGTCCTTGGGCGAAGCCGCCCCTCAGTTATTCTGTCCAGAACGGAATCACTTTCTCCCTCGGTGATTTCTGCTTTTCAGAATTCGGGAGTTCCTGTTTCATGGGCGATTTCGATTGCCAGACAGGAAAGTCGCTATGATCCAACGGTCCTTTCGATCGATGGAGCCATGGGTGTTATGCAGCTTATGCCCATGACGGCCCTCTCAACACTCAGTCAGGTCAACCCTTCCCTTTTGGAAGGTGCCCGCTTGAATCTTGGTTCACTTCGGGGAGACTATATCAATGCTCTGGTAGGGGGGCTTTATCTGAAAAGGCTTTTTGATCATTTCCCGAGGAATCCGGAGCGTGCCGTGGCATCCTATAATGCAGGCATGCATTCAATCGTCAGGTGGTCTGGTATTGCGTCGATGGACTGGGATTTTTTTATCGAAGGAATTCCCTATACGGAAACCAGGCGCTATGCAAGGGAGGTTTTATGGAACCATGAGGTTCTGAGAAAATCTCCCCGGCACCTTTTTGTCTCTGGGAGATGAGAGAGATGCTTTTTGGCGATCCGGCCGAATGGGAACATGCCCGGACCATTCAGGATGCCGTCAGTTCCCTGAAGACACTGCTCGATCTGCAGACAAAGGAGATTCTGGCCCTTCGTCAGGAGCTCCGGTCCGTTGACGGAGAAAGGTCAAGACTCCTCCATCGCCTTAATCTTTCGCATCGGGAGAGGGTTTTTTTGAGGGAAACCCTAAAAAAAATGGAAAGCACTCTGGAAAAGGCGCTTGAATCCTCCAAGGAAAAAAGTCGCCCTGAAGGAAAAGAGCCCTTATGAAGCTTCCTCAAAAAAATACCGTTTGTTATGTTCGTATCGGGGAGCAGACACTCACGATCAAGGGGGTTTTTGAGCCGGATCAAATGGCAGAATCTGGTCGCTTGGTTGCGGATCATGTGGCAAAGATCAGGGCTGATGAGCCTTCGGACAAAGAGAAGCTCGAGGTCACCGGATTAATTATCGCCATCGAGAAAACTTATGAGGTTCTGAGTAAAGACCGGGAAATCTCCCATCTGAAACAGGAAAACGATCGCTGGAGAAGCCTGTTTGAGACAACTGTCAAAGATCTCCTTGATATTCAGGCTACTTCGAAAAAAGGACTTGTTGATCCGGCAAGACGGGGATAGAATAGACGAAGCCCTACTCTGTTCGAGGCGCGGTTTAATTTGTTACCTGTAAATCTTGAGAAATGGTGTGTCAGCGTTCATGGTGAGCATGCCCGGAACATTCCGGGAAGCCTGAAATGGCCTACAGCACCAATCCTTATCCCCTAAGGTATCTCAAAGAAAACCGTAACGGCAGTAGTGGGGCCATTTTTTTTCTGGCCACGAGAAATCCTTTTTCCCGATATTCCCCTAGTCTCCTTAATAGCAGGATACAAATTTCATGAAATCCATTTTTGGTGATGGTCCGCCATTACTTCCCTTTACAAGTCTTGCCGGACGACTGTGGCCTGAATCGGTGGATGGGCCCATGGGATTTGTAGGGCAGGATGCTTTGAAAAAAGGGGGTATTCTGCGCCATGTCCTGGAGACTGGTTTTCTGCGCTCAATGGTTCTGTATGGGCCGCCGGGGTGTGGAAAGTCGGCTTTTACCCGTCTTCTCTTCAAACTGCACTCGATTCGCCAGACAACGCTTCGGGGATCAGAAACCTCTTCGGCAGAAATAAGACAATCAATTGATCGGGCCAAGGGGGACCGAAAGGCTGGAGCAAGGCATATTCTCGTTGTGGAAGAGATAGACCGTCTGGGAAAGACACAGCAAGATCTCCTGATCGCCCCGGTGGATGAGGGGGATATCGTCCTGATCGGGCTATCGAATGAAAATCCATTGCGAACCTTTCTTCCGGCATTGTCTTCAAGAGTTCTCTCAATCAAATTTCATCCACTATCGCACGAGGAGATCGCCCTGATTCTGGATAGAGCGATTGTGTTTCTTTCGGGGCAGGCGGGGATGCCGGTTTTCATTGGTGAGGGTGGAAAAAAGATTTTGATTGAGCGTTCCGCTGGAGATGCAAGGAGGATGCTGGGTGCGCTGGAGTGGGCCTTTGAAGTGGAGCGTTGCCATGCCGGTCAAGCGGAGATAAGGATATCTGAATCTTCTCTTCTGGATGGTCTGGGGCAAACAGGGGGCCTGTATCTTGATAGGGAGAATCATTTTGATCTGATTTCGGCATTTATCAAGTCGGTCAGGAATCATGACCCGGATGGGGCGCTTCATTGGCTTGCCCGGATGATCGATTCAGGCGAAGACCCTTTGTATATCGCGAGACGGCTGATTATTCTCTCCTCCGAGGATATTGGTCTTGCGGAACCTTTTGCCCTGACAATGGCCACTTCTTGTTTTACGGCGGTTTCGGCTATCGGACTGCCGGAAGCACGTATTGTTTTGTCGGAGACGACCATTTATCTGGCACTGTCGCCCAAGAGCAACTCTGCCTATAAGTCCATTGACCGGGCACTGGAGGCTGTCAGGGAGGGCTTCCTTCCTCCAGTTCCTCCTTATTTCAAGGCTGAGAACAAGTCACTTTATCTTTACCCTCCTGATCAGCCTGGAGGTGTTTCCCCCCAGAGGTCCATTCCCCCCGGAACTTCATACTATGATGCCGGGCAAGTGGGCTGGGAGTCGCCTTAATATGGATGGAAGTGGTATGTGGGCGAAAAGGCAAGACGGAACGGGTGTGTCCAATCAATTGGTCCGCAATCGTGTCTTATGTTAATTAATCTATATTTTTTAATGAGTTGCGAATTAAATGGTTCCAATTTGCCCTGTGTTGTGTTATCATACTTTTTTGGAATATTGTGATGTTTTTCTTATCTGTTTTTGAAATATAGAAAAATGGTTTTTTAAAATGGGTTTATAGAAGAATGCTGAGGTGGTCTCATGCTCGCAGGCATAATGATACTTTTGGGCGTTGGTCTTGCCCTGGGGTTGGGTGTTGTTTTGGGACGCTCTCTTGCCGAAAAGAAGGTTGACGGGGTTGTTGCGGAGAAAAAACGGATTGCTTCTGAGATTGAGGCAGAGGCTGCTCGACGCAAGGAATCCATTATTCGGAACGCCGAGCTTGAAGCGAGAGAAGTTGCATTCAAGGCAAAGGTTCAGTCTGAAGAGGATGCGAACCAGAGAAGACAGTCGGATCTGGCCCGGGATCAGGCACTGAAAATCCGGGAGTCTTCAATGGAAGAGCTCCAGAAAAATCTTGAAGGGCTAAAGTCAAGGATCGAAAAGGATCTCGAAGGACTCAAGGCTCGGGATCGACTTCTTTTAGCGAAGGAGTCTGCACTTGAAGAGATGATTTCCCTGGAACATCGCAAGCTCGAAGAGATATCGGGGCTTTCGCTGGAGGAGTCCAGAGAGCGCCTGTTGCGTGAGGCTGAAGATCTTATCCGGATGGATGTCTCCCGTTCTGCACAGAAGCTTGAGCGTGAGGCCAAGGAAAACGCCCAGCGAAAGAGCAGGGAGATCATGACCCATGCGATCCAGCGTTATGCGAATGACCACGTTGCCGAGGTAAGCGTGTCTGTGGTTCCGATTGCATCGGAAGATGTGAAAGGCCGGATTATCGGCCGGGAAGGTCGCAATATCAGGGCATTCCAGCTGGCAACCGGAATCGATCTCATTATTGACGATACCCCAGATGCCATTATTATTTCGGGCTTTGATCCATTGCGCCGAGAGGTTGCGAAGATCGCCCTGGAACGCCTTCTTCTTGATGGTCGGGTTCATCCCTCAAGGATCGAGGAGGTTGTGGAAAAGGTCCGAAAGGAACTTGACCAGACCTTGAAAGAGGAAGCGGAAAGAGTTGCCTTTTCCCTTGGTATCTCGGATATTCACCCTGAAATACTTAAACTTGTTGGAAAGCTTAAATTTCGGACAAGCTATGGCCAGAATAATCTTTTGCATGCACAGGAAGTGGCCAATCTGGCTGCAATGATGGCATCGGAAATTGGAATCGATGCCAAGTTGGCCAAACGCGCTGCCTTTCTCCACGATATAGGGAAGTCGCTGACGCATGAAAATGAGGGGACTCACCCACAGCTTGGAGCAGAGGCGGCAAGAAAGTATGGGGAATCTGAGGGGGTGGTGAACGCGATTGCTTCCCACCACGGAGATGTTGAGCCATCTTGTCTGGAATCCGTGCTGGTTGCTGCAGCCGATGCGATATCGGCGGCCAGGCCAGGAGCAAGGCGTGAAAGCATGGACGCTTATCTGAAGCGTCTGGAGAAGCTTGAAGACATTGCCAATTCCTTCAAGGGTGTTGAAAAAGCATACGCCATTCAGGCCGGTCGGGAGATTCGGATTATAGTCAAGCAAGATGAAATCAATGATGAGGATCTCTCCACCATCTCAAGGGAGATCGCAAAGAAGATCGAGGCAGAATTGACATACCCTGGGCAGATCCGAGTGACGGTGATCAGGGAGAGCCGGATCGTCGAATATGCCCGTTGATCCTGCGGCAGATCCTCTTTCCTGGATCGTTGTTGTTGGTGATGTCTTTGGTCGTCCTGGACGCCGTGCACTGTCTTTGGGACTTCAGGCGATTGCTTCGAAACGGAATGTTGTCTTTACCGTCATTAATGGGGAGAATCTGGCTGGGGGCAAAGGGCTGAACGAAAAGACGGCTTTCGAGTGTTTTGATATGGGTGTATCGGTGATCACCACGGGAAACCACCTTTTTGATCAAAAGGGTGTGGTCGATTTGCTTCAAAAGGATCGGAGAGTGCTCCGGCCACTCAATTATTCAAAGCTTTGTCCGGGAGTCGGTTCAGGGATCTTTGCTCTTGATAATGGTCTTAGGATTGGGGTTCTCAGTTTGATCGGAAGAGTGTTCATGGCACCCTCTGACTGTCCTTTTCATGCTGCGGACGAGGCTTTATCCGGATGGAGCGATCAGGGGTTGTCTCCAGATATTGTTCTTGTGGATTTTCATGGAGAAGCCAGCGGAGAAAAGCGTGCGATGGGCTTTCATCTTGATGGCAGGGTAAGCGCCCTGTATGGAACCCATACTCATGTCCAGACGAATGACCTGGAGAGGTTACCAGGCAATTCCTGGTATCTGACCGATGTAGGTCTTTCCGGTCCCCACTGGTCTGTTATCGGCGTTTCTCCGGAGACGGCCCTTTCAAAATACAGAACTCATGTTCCAGCCCCTTTTACTGTAGGAGAAGGTGAGTTATTATTTTGCGCTCTTCTGCTGGGCATTGCGACAACCCCGATGGGGGGGCATATCGAAAAAGCTGAGCTTTTCCGGGAGGTTTTTCCGTAAGATGGCAATTGATTCGGGCCGTTTGAAAAACACAGGGATCCAGAGTGTTTTTACCGTTTCGGAACTGACGCTTGCAGTCAAGGGGACACTTGAGTCCGCTTTTCCCGGAACGATTTTTATTGAAGGCGAATTATCGAATGTCAAGGTGGCGAAACCGTCAGGCCATGCATACCTGACTTTGAAGGATGATTTTTCTCAGGTAAAGGCCGTTTTTTTTCGGGGTGCGATGGAAGGCTCCCGCATTGTTCCCCAGGATGGTCTGAAAGTCTTGGTTCGAGCAAGGCTAACCGTTTATGAAGCCCGTGGAGACTACCAGTTGGTGATTCTCTCCATGGAGGCTTCCGGTTTGGGCCGCTTTCATCTGGAGTTTCGTCGAGTCAAAGAGCTTCTCGACTCGGAGGGGCTTCTCGCTCCCGGAAGAAAAAAGCGGATACCTTCCTATCCTCGAAAGGTTGCTTTGCTGACGAGCCGGACAGGTTCCGTTCTTTGGGACTTCATCCGGATCTCCGGGCAGAGGAATCCGTCGGTTCCTATTGTCATAGTGCCTGTTCGGGTGCAAGGTGCTGGTGTTCCTGAAGAGATTGCTTCGGCTCTTCTGTCGGCCCAGTCCATTGCCGGGGTGGATGTTATTGTGATCGCAAGGGGTGGTGGTTCCGTGGAAGATCTGTGGCCATTCAACAGTGAACGGCTTGCAAGGGGGATCCTCTCCTCATCCGTGCCGATCGTTTCTGCTGTTGGACATGAGACAGATATTACAATTGCTGATCTTGCAAGTGATCTTCGTGTTGCAACTCCATCCGAAGCGGCCGAAAAAGTCATCCCTGACAATCGTCCTGCCCTATCTATCTTGAGAGTTCTTGATCTTCGGAGCCGAAGGGAAATGCGCAGATTCTTTAGTGATGTTCAAAACAAAAGAAAATCCCTTGATGATCAGCTCCACCGATTCCCTGACAGTCTCTCTGCCAGGATTCGTTCTCTCGACTGGATCTCCAGGAGAATGGGAGCTTCCATGGGAACCAGCCTTTATATCGCCAGGAAAAAGCTTGACCGGCAGTCCGAAGTGATGAGAAGCTTCGTGACATCTGAGAAGATCCTCTCTTCGGAAAAACTCGCAAAGCTTTCGTCTCGTCTCAGAAGCCCTTCAGAGACAACAATGACGACGCATCGCCTTCTTTCCGTTTTGTTTTCACGTCTCTCCCGATCATTGAACGTCACATTAGGAAACCAGACCGGACGCATGTCTCTTCTTGAAGAGAGGCTTGTTCGCTCGGTAACCCTTTCTGCCTCCCGGCTTCGGGAACGGCTGGGCCATCTTGAGGGAAGTATCGCCCAGCTTGGACCAATGGGCGTTCTTCAGAAGGGATACGCTTTACTGTTCCATCTTGATACCGGACAGCTGGTTACCCAGTCTTTGCCTCCGCGAAATGGGGAAAGACTTTCTGCAAAGATGGAAGGTTATTCCTTGATTCTCGGCGTTGAGCAGGTGGTGCCTTCCTCTCTTTCTGAATCAAATTTCCCGGCCACTTCACTGGAGCAGGGGGCATTTGGGCCAGGGGGAACTGGTGGGTAGTCGCAAATCATCGCAAGGGGCGGAATCTTTTGAGAAAAAAATGGCCAGACTTGAGGAGATTGTGACTTTGATGGAAGAAGGCGGTCTTCCTCTGGAAAAAGCGATCGCACTGTTTGAAGAAGGTGTTGTATTGTCCAAGGAGTGCCGGGGTGTCCTTGAAAATACGGAGCGTCGCATTACCCTCCTGATGAAGGGAGATATCGAGGTTCCCTTTGAAGATCAGGGACCAGCTAATAAAAACGAGGAGAGGGAGAACGGTGTTTGAGTCTGTAAAAAGTGGGTCTGGTAAAGAAATTGAGGCTTTTCTGGATCACAGTAAGGTTTTGATTGATTCTGCCTTGTCATCTCTGTTCGTTGAGCCATGGGTTGGTCGATTCGGTCGTTTGTCCGAATCAATGCGATATAGCCTGCTTGCCGGTGGAAAGCGGATTCGTCCAATACTATCGATGGCTGCGCTTTCTTCTGTTGGGCATGCGCCGGAGCCCTATATTCCTCTGCTTCTTCCTCTTGAACTGATTCATACCTACTCTTTGATTCATGATGATCTTCCTGCGATGGATAATGACGATCTGCGTCGTGGAAAGCCAACCAATCATATTGTTTTTGGAGATGCAACCGCAATTCTGGCAGGGGATGCTCTTTTGACCTATGCCTTTACGATTTTGTCGGATCCCCGTTATGATGGGCTTTCCTCTGAAAAGGTCAGGCTGTCTGTTGTTCGGGAGCTTGCCCATGGATCGGGTCTGGCTGGAATGGTTGGTGGCCAGATGCTCGATATGGAAAGTGAAGGTCGACGAGTTTCTCTTGAAGACCTTGAGTTTTTGCACAGGCACAAAACGGGAGCACTGATTCTTTCCTCTGTCAGGATTGGTGCATTGCTTGGAGAGGGTGGGGCTTCCGAGCTGAAATCACTGGATCAATACGGTGAAGCAGTGGGAGTTGCCTTTCAGATTGCGGACGACCTCCTGGACGTTGAGGGGGATGCCGCTACTCTTGGGAAGGCTGCACAGAAAGATACTGACCATTTAAAAAATACATATCCGGGACTCCTTGGGATAGAGGGAGCCAAAAAAATGGCAAAAGAGAAGCTTGAAATCGCGCTCGATGCTGTTTCCGGGTTAGGTGAAAAAGCGGATCATCTCAGAGGAATTGCACGATATATTATAGAGAGAAGGAATTGATGACGGACATCCTTAAAAGAATTCGTGAGCCAAAGGATATAAAAAAGCTCACCATGGAAGAAATGGGGAGTCTTGCCCAGGAAATTCGCCTGGAAATGATAAGGGTCCTTTCCAAAATCGGAGGCCATTTTGGTGGTGGCCTTGGTGTTGTTGAGCTGACCATCGCACTCCATCGGGTTTTTGACACCACGAGAGATAGAGTTGTCTGGGATGTTGGCCACCAGGCTTATCCGCACAAGATGTTGACGGGACGTCTGGAGCAGTTATCCACTATTCGCCAATGGCAGGGACTTGCCGGCTTCCCGAAGCGGGAAGAAAGCCTTCATGACGCTTTTTCGGCTGGACATGCGGGGACTGCGGTTTCTGTTGCCTTGGGAATGGCGGAAGCCAGGGATCTTTCGGGTGACGACTATCGTGTAGTCAGTGTTGTCGGGGATGGGTCTCTTACGGCGGGTATGGCCATGGAGGGCTTGAACCAGGCAGGGCACAGGGATAAGGATCTGCTGATCATTCTCAATGATAACGAGATGTCGATTTCCGAGAATGTGGGCGCCTTGTCAACCATGCTTGCCAGAATTACTTCCGATCCCAAATGGTCAGGGCTTCGTGAAAAGACCGAAGACGCAATGAAGGGAATTCCCGTCATCGGGACCCAGGTTGCAAAGTTTGCCCGGGCCGCACACGATTCCATGGTTGGGATGATCTCCCAGCCAGGCATATGGTTTGAGGAAATGGGGCTCCATTACGTAGGACCCATTGATGGACATGATCTCCCCTTGCTTGTGGATACATTGTCGAAGCTTCGAAACCATCCTGGGGCAGTCTTGCTGCATGTGATCACGGTCAAAGGGAAGGGCTATGCGCCGGCAGAGAGCAACCCTGTCAAGTTTCATGGGGTGACTCCGTTCGATATCAAAACCGGAGAATTTATCAAAAAGCCTTCTTCAAGGCCTACCTATACAAAAGTCTTCTCTCAGGCGATGCTTGAACTTGCAGATACTTTCCCCAAGCTTTTCGCTATAACCGCGGCAATGCCGGAGGGGACGGGGTTGTCCGATTTTTCAAAGCTCCATCCGGACCGTTTTTGTGATGTGGGAATTGCAGAGCAACATGCGGTCGCCCTGGCCGGTGGTATGGCAGCCCAGGGAGCGAAACCGGTGGTGGCGATTTACTCGACCTTTCTTCAAAGAGCATATGATCAGCTTGTCCACGACATATGCCTGCAAAATCTTTCTGTGGTGTTTGCTCTGGACAGGGGTGGACTCGTCGGTGAGGATGGTCCTACCCACCATGGTGTTTTTGATATTGCTTACATGAGACATATTCCCAATATGGTTTTGATGTCTCCCAAGGATGAAAATGAGTTGCGGCATATGATGTATACCGCTCTCAGGCATCAGGGACCCATTGCTGTCCGATATCCGAGAGGTGAGGGGGAAGGTGTCGTACTCGATCAGGAGTTCAGGGAACTTCCCATCGGAAAGGCTGAGGTTCTTTCTGAAGGATCGGATGTGACCTTTCTGGCTTATGGGCAAATGGTTCCGCTGGCTGTTGAGGTGGCCAAGCAACTTGCTCTTGAGGGAAAATCTGCGGGAGTTGTCAATCTCCGATTTGCCAAGCCACTTGATGGTGACCTGCTCAAAAAGCTGATCTCCGAGAAGAAAATGCTGGTTTCTATCGAAGAGGGTGCCCT
>DAHWBS010000001.1 GCA_027323445.1 Leptospirillum sp. | reverse complement strand
GCCTTCGCGCATCCTCGACGAAAGAGGAACGTCCGCTCGTGAGAGCGGAAACCCCCACTACAGCCTCAGCTTAGTGGCGGGAGAGTTCATAACAATACTGCTCATTTATTCAAAGGAGGTCTCATTGGAGATTTTACCCATTCTTGCTCCGCATTCACCGGATCTTCTTGAAAGTTACAGACGGGGAAGCAAGCGTCCCATGCTAGAGGCAATGGCCCAATTTCATAGCCATCTTGTCAGTCGTCACACCCCCATCAGGGCAATCATCTCCATGAGCTCAGGCTGGCAGGTCCCCAATCTCATCCTGATCGACAACAATCCATATCTAGAATCTTCTCAGGATTATTCAGGCTTCGGCACGGAGCTCCGTTATGATCCCTGCGGAGATCCCCCGTTAGCCAATGAAATTCTTGCAGGGCTTAAATCCAGAGGAATTCCTGCAGGGGCAGGCGTGCATGGAGTGGACCACATTCTGGCAGTCCCACTGTTCTTCTGGGTACCTGATGCCAGCGTCCCGGTCGTGGTCACATCCCAGCCGCTTAACCATGCCCGTTACATTCATGAACTTGGAGAAGTTCTCAAGTCACTTTCTCCGTCCGGACATGGCACAATTCTGCTGCTTCTTTCTGGCATGCTTGCACAAAACGAAAGAATTATGGCCAGAAATCTTCCGGACAAGCTTTTTGAGGACTATGTTGACTCGATCAAAAGGATGCTCGAAGAAGGAGATTCCATCAATCCGTTGAACATTCCCAAAAACCTGGTCGAAAGGGCTGCCCCTCCTGGAAAACTGAGGGAACTTCACTTGCTGGCTTCACTCGGGTGCTCAAAGGGAATCCTGTGGTCGATGGAAACAGGTCCCGGCACGATGCAGGTTCTCATGTCCTTCCCGCCCATCGAACTCAAGTCAGGTCATAAAAACAAGCAACAAACCTGACAGGATTTCCCAAATCCAGAATTGTTTTCTGACACAGGAATGCCCGTTTACATCCTCGGAAAATAAAAGTAACTGTCAATCAGGGCGACGAGGAGGGCAAAAGACCAAGGCAACTGCGGGAGAACCTTCTCAAACAGTCCCGGGGGAAGACCATCTTCCCTCTCAGGAAGCCATTCCATCAGCAAAGCACCAAAAGCAATCCCTCCAACAAGTGCTCCCCCGATTAAAAACCAGGAAAAAAGCCCAACCCACCCAACTCCTTCCATGAGAGAGTATCGATTTAAAAGCATCCCGGTCTGAATGGCCAAAAGCTCCACACCAAGGACCAGAGAAAACCTCAGGTTGAAAAGACGACGGGGCTCCATGAAATCTCCTTTTGTTCTGTTTTTTTCTCCCATGCCAGTTGACCGCAAGCGCCCAGAATATCATCTCCCCTTGATTGACGAATCGTTGTAGGGACCATCTTTTCAAGAAGAATTTTTTGAAACAACAAAATACTATCGTTGGAGGGACGGGAAAAAGGAGATCCCTCATAAGGATTAAACGCAATAAGGTTGACCTTGCTTTTAAAGGGAGCCAGAAGACGTGCAAGTTTTTTGGCGTCTTCGGGACGGTCATTCACTCCCGCTAGCAAGACATACTCAAACGTTACCCGTTGTCGTTTTTTCAGGGGAAGCTGCCTGACCGCATCAAGAATCGCCTTGATCGGGTAATGCCTGTTGATTGGCATCAATTGTTCGCGTGTCTGGTCATCCGCTGCTGTCAAGGAAATAGCGAGATTCACCGGTATACCGGACTCACCCAGTTCAATGATTTTGGAGGGAAGCCCCGATGTCGACAAGGTCACTCTACGGGGAGACATCCCAAACCCCTCAGGAGAGGTCAAAACTCTTAGCGAGTTGATCACATGATCAATATTTGCAAGTGGCTCCCCCATTCCCATGAAGACAATATGGTTAATCCGGTTCAAAAAGGGTCGATCATATGATCTTAATGATGAGGTATCCTGGATCGGATTTTCCCTCAATATTTTATTGGCCAGAATCACCTGTCCAACGATCTCTCCCATTGTCAAATTACGAATCAGTCCCATTTCTGCGGTTCGACAGAACCTGCAACCGATTCCGCATCCAACCTGCGAGGAAATACAAAGAGTCGCCCGGTCACCTCTTGGAATGATGACTGATTCAATCATCTGACCATCTTTCAAATGGAAAAGAATTTTTTTCGTACCATCTTTTGACTCCAGAATGCTCACCGGACTTGGTAAAGAGAGTGAAACGGCAGACGCAAGGGTAGTCTGAAGGTCCTTTGAAAGATTTTTCATCATCTCCCATTCGACAACCTCTTTTTGAAAAACCCAGTCGGCAATCTGGTCATATCTCCATTTGGGTAAAGAAAGCGCTGAAAAAAGAGAGGGCCATTGTTCTGGCAGGTAATCGAGAAGGTCTTCCATCTTTTACTCTTCTTTCCCCATTTCAACCAATCTGGGTTGAAGAGGATCAATTTTTGGACGGAGGTAGCGCAGGACTAGCCAGGAAGACGCATACCCAATGAATCCTCCAAACAAAACGTCCCCAGGAAAGTGGGCCCCCACGTAAATCCTCGAAAGTCCTGTAAGAAAAGCCAAAAGGTACAGGAGGACCGCAAATCTCGGATAAAGGCCTCCAAAAAGGGCCGCTGAAGAAAATGCGCTGAAGGTATGTCCGGATGGAAATGAATTGGCCATGAGATGAGGGCCTACAACATGAACATTCACCTGATGCTCCAAAATCCTGTCATGGAAATAGGCAAGCGGTCGCGGCCTTGCAATCTGTTTTTTGAGAAACTCTCCTACCATAAGACTCAGGAGAGCTGTTGCAATCCATAAAGGAACATCTCTTTTCAGATGTTTTCTCGAGACAAGGAAAAGAATCAGCAATCCGATGGGAAACTGGTAAGCGCCGTTTCCCATGTCCGTCACAAGCGTCATGACAGGATCAAGCCACGTCCGCGGAAAAGCACCATTGATAAGCAAAAAGAGCTGGTGATCGAAGTGGATCAACTCAGAAAAAATGTCCATTCAGCCCCTGTTTCAAAAAACTCAAAAGACCCCCATCGGGAAATCCGATCCTTATACATAAATCCCAATAAAATGATGAGCGAAAATCTAGTCGCTCCGGTCTTTGCCCAAATAACTCAGTATTCTGGATTTCACCAGATTCTTTCCGGCATCTCCATTAAAACCGACCTCAATCAATCCGCCAGCTTCACGAAATCCTTTTTTGGAAACAAGATAGCGAACAACTTCAAGAATCTGAAGATGCCATTCATCCTGACTTGATCGATCAAAAGACTCCAGTATCAGATCAAAAAACTCTTCCTCGGTAAAGAGTTCCTCATGCAATAAATAGATCCGAACAGGATGGGTCCTGTCCCGAGAATAAAGCTCATAGATATGACTCATGAAACCCTCCGGCTATTTTGGGATCTTTTGGGAAAAGTATATCATATCCAATTATCCGGGATGATAGAAAATTTCGCTTTATTCTTCAAAATAAATCAACTCCAGTTGATCCAACAATGGAGATTCATGAACAGTTTTAACGGAAATATCGAGATTCTCATTCTCTTGGTCGGTGGAACCATTTCGGGAATGATCTCAGGCCTACTTGGAATAGGAGGAGCAATCGTCCTGATTCCATTTCTCCTTTTTATTCTTCCACTAGCCCAGGGCCCCCATCTCACCCCTTTTGTTGCAACCCAAATCTCACTGTTCCAGGTTGCATTGTCAGGAATTGTCGGATTTCTCTCCCACCGGATCAACGCCAACCTTCCGACGAGAAAAATCTTTCTCTGGGGGATATCCTCTCTCCTCGGAGGAGGGTTTGGGGGACTCATTTCTCACGATCTGAGAGGAAGAACAATTTTAATTCTTTATGCTTTTGAAGTCGCTGTTGCCGTAGGCTTGCTGCTTTTTGGAGAAAAAATCTCATCGTTTAAAGGCGAAAAGCCAGCAAAACCGCTCAAAGAAGCCGCAATCATGTCATCAATCGGACTTGTCAGCGGAATACTTGGCATCGGGGGAGGGTTTTTATACTACCCCGTGATAACGGGGCTGTTGGGATATCAATCCAGTGTAGCGGTGGGATGCGGGCTGGCCCTGATGATCCCCATGGCCGTCGCTGGCTCCATTACAAAAACCATTACGGCTGGATCGATCCCAGTAGAAGGCATTCCTGTCATTTTTGGCGCCATTCTGGGAGCCTGGATGGGAGCAAAGCTCCACTACCGTCTACCGAAACATGCTGTCAAAACAGGACAGCTCATCCTGCTGCTGGCAACCTTCATAAGAATTTTATGGGCCCTTTACTAATCGGAAAAATTTTTCCGATTTTCTATTGGTCTCCAAGACCATATTCCCGAATTTTTGCATAAAGGGCCTTACGGCTGATCCCCAGAATTTCTGATGCACGGGATTTATTTCCCTTTGTTTCGATCAGAGCCTTTCGGATGAGATCCTTTTCTCCTTCTCTCAAAGATTTTCCATGAGATCGGACATCACGGTCAGACAGATCTCCAGAACGGCTGCTTTCCGTTGCAAATCTGATTTTGTCGGGAAGCATAAGAGGAGTTATGACCACTTCATCTGCTCCGGAAAGACTCATCGTATTCTGAATAACCAGAGAAACCATAGCATTTCTGAGCTCCCTGACATTTCCCGGCCAAGAGTAAGCTTTCAATAGTCGAGCGGCTTCCGGATCAAAAGACATGGCGGGAATGGAACCATCCGACCACGATTCTTCGATAAAATGGATTGCCAGTTGCGGAATATCCTCGCTTCTCTCCCTGAGAGAGGGAACATGGATCTCAAAAACATTGAGCCTGTAAAAAAGATCCTCCCTGAAGCGCCCTTCCCTGATCAGCTCAGGAAGCGCTTCATTTGTCGCGCCGATAATACGGGCCATAAAGGGAATTTCAGCTGTTCCCCCAACACGATGGAAAGATCTGCTCTCGATCACCCGCAGAAGGGCTACCTGTGTTGCCGGTTCCATTGTCCCGATCTCGTCAAGGAATAATGTCCCTCTCCCCGCAACTTCGCACCAGCCTACCTTGCGCTCCTGGGCACCGGTAAAAGCACCCCGTTCATGGCCAAACAGCTCAGCACTCACAAGCTCTTTTGGAATAGCTCCCGTATTAACCGGAACAAAAGGCTCCCTCGCACTTGGAGAAAGATCATGAATCATTCTCGCAATAACCTCTTTACCCGTTCCGGATTCACCTGTAATCAAAACAGGTACAGGATGGGTTGCACTGAGGTTGATTTTCTGACGGATCTCCAGCATAAGGGCCGATTTTCCCAAAAGAACCGGATGGGCTGCTTCCGAGCGCCGCAAGTCAAGCGATGACCCACCGGAAGGAAGAACGCGTCTTAACGTCTCCAGGAGAATGTCTTCATTTATCGGTTTTTCAATGTAATGAAAAGCTCCCTTTTGGATCGCGTCAACCGCCGTTGATACGGAGGCATGGGCTGTCATGATAATAATTGCCATCGAGGGACGAAGATCCCTGATAGGGCGAATCAGATCAATACCCGATCCATCAGGAAGTTTCAGATCCAGAAGGACTGCGCCCAATTCGCTGGATCCCTCTTGCCGAAGGACAGAGATTGCCTTTTCGGCTGTTCCCGCTTCAAGAACATCATAGCCTACATGTCCAAGAAAGGTTTTCAGCCAGGCCCTGGTATTGGAATGGTCATCAACAACCAGCAGTTTGGGACGACTCATTTCAGTGTATTTTCAAGATTTGAAAGGTCCTTGAAGGTTTTTCGGACCTGATCAAGCTTATGGGTTAGAATCCGGTTGGACTCTTCAAGCCTTGAGTTTCGCTCAAGCATCCTGAGAAGTATGTGAGAAGACTCACGCACATCATACGGCACACGATCGACATCCAGTGTTTTCAAAATTTTTCTGGCTTCTTCCAGACGCTTTCCACCAGGGGTCTCAATATCGACAAGTGCCTTGTCATACAGAAGCCTTGCCATGACATCACCCGGGATGTCTTTTTCGGATAAACGCTTGTCCAGCAAAGCATCAAGCCTATCCCAGTCATGGGCATCAAAAAGCTTTGACAGACCGGTGAGAAAGTGTGATGACCCACCACCCCAAAACGGAGATACTGCCTGCGGCAGAAAAACGATTCTGGGAAGATCCTCTCTCGGTGCAGGCGGATTACGAATCGAACTGCATCCACTGAATGTCACAAGAGCCAAGATCAGAAAAATGGCTCCGCGAAAAAAACGTCCATCACTCATCTTGTCCCTCCTTTGCCTGGATAACCGGCTCAAAAGGGAACGTAACATGAAAAACCGTTCCCCTGGGTTCATTCTGACGAACGTTAATGGAACCTCCCATTGTCAAAATAATGCCCCTTGTAATAGCCAATCCCAATCCAAGACCTTCCCTTATACGCGTGTTAAAAGGTGTTACCTGGTAGAACTTGTCGAACAACTGGGGAATATGCTCGATGGGGATCCCTATCCCCGTATCCCTGACCTCAATCTCAAGCGAGTTTACCGACCGGCTGACCCAAAGAGAGATAGTTTCCCCACTTGGAGTAAACTTGAAGGCGTTTCCTAAAAGATTTTCCAAAACTTGCGTCAGTTTCCCGGGATCCGTACGAATTCGAACCGGAAGATCCGGATCAAAATGCGTCTCAAAATATTTCCCCGTCTCATGACATGCAAGACTCTGACGCTCACTCAGTCGCTCCAGCAAGTTTGGCAGAACCACTTCCTGTATCTCTAGACTGATTTGGCCCGACTCAATTCGACCGAGATCAAGAAGTCCGTTCACAAGCTCGACTAAATGATCCACCTCTTCCCGAACAATAGCCAAACTTTTTTCCTGATCAGGATTTAATGGACCAAGCTGCCCGCGCTGAAGCATCTGCAGAAATCCCCGAATACTCGTGAGGGGTGTTCTGAGCTCATGGGAAGCAATTGTTACAAACTCCGATTTCAACCGGTTGACTTCACCAAGCCGTCCAGCCATCTCGTTGAGTGCTCTGGCAAGATCTCCCAACTCGTCCTGATTGGGAACAGTAACCGGGTTATGAAAGACTCCGCCAGAGATTCTTCTGGTTCCCTCGATCAAAATCATCAACGGAGAAAGAATAATACTGGAGAAACTCCATAAAAGAAGCATCACGAGAAAGATTCCAACAGACAGCAGTTCAACGCTAATCGTTGTCATCTGGGACTGCTCTTGTGTCGTCTGAGTAATCTTGTTTTCAAGATCCAGAGAAAACTCAGTTTTCAATCCTTTCAGAAGAGAAGCCAGATGAATAAGAATCGGTGAGGATTCCGTCTGGGAAATCCTGATGGCCTGATCCCGATGTCCGGAGACTAACGCGGCCCACTCCCTATCAATCACACTTTGATAAGAAGCGATATCTTTCAAGGAATCATCCAATAGAATTCTCGCCTGGGGAGAAGGCGGAGCAAGCCCAAGCAAGAGAACCCTGCCAAGGGACAGATCTTTCTCGACGGAAGGACGTTCTGTTGGAGCCATGGGAGAGAAAAATAAAAATCGCTTTTCATCGGGCAAAGCCATCCCGATCTGGTGCTGAAGTTTTGAAACGGTGAGAAGTCCCCGTACAGAGGTCTCTTTCAGGCTGACTAAAATGACATGAAGATGATAAAGACTGAGGATGGCGTATAAATTTGATAAAAAAATGACCCCGAGAAGAACCAGGGAGAATGCAGCAACCTTTCCTCTGAGCTTTAATGGACGAATACCGATCAATCCAGTCCTTTCGTCTTGGCATGAAATCACTCTCAAAAGGCAATCACATAGCCCCACACAGTTTCATTGTAATCACAATAAGCAGATTTTTCAAAAAAGACGGGAAAAGTGGCAGCTGGCAGTCATCAGGAAGACAGAACTCTAGAAATCGATAATATATCTTGTTGGATCGACAGGGAACTCTGTTCCGGATAACACCATAGTGAAGATGAGGTCCTGTGGACAAACCAGTATTTCCCAGATACCCAATAACTTCGCCTCTTGTCACCTTTTCATTCTCATAGACGACAACCTGTTCAAGATGGGCATAAAGCGTTTCAAAACCATTTGCATGATCAATTCTAACAGACTTTCCGAACCCCTGATCCCAACCTGAAAAGCTGACAACACCTGAAGCTGTTGCGATAACAGGAAGACCAACACGGCCAGCAATATCAATTCCCGGATGAAAATCCCTCCCAATTCCAAAAGGAGAATTTCTCCATCCGAATCCAGAGGTCAAAACACCATGTGTTGGCCAAATACTGGGGGTGCTTGCCCATAACTGGGCCCTGTCAAGGATCTTCTGCTTGAGAGAAACCAGGCTACCTTCCTGATAACTCATTCCTGAACCCAGATGAGTAAACTGGCGGTCCATCTCTTCCATCAGCTCGAGCATGCCGTTTTGTCCTTTCTGGATCAAAACAGCCGGTGCCGCAAGAGATTCCGGACCACCGACACCCTGAAGCTGTCCGGAATCAGGAGCTGTACCATCCGGATCCATGATCATGCGGATACGATCTTCCTTTTTGGTCAGATCCAGAAGTCTTCCGTGAATTTCCTGAAGCCTTGAATAAATTCGGACAATCTCTTCTTTTTGTTGCTGACTCTGCCGGGCAAAAGCAACCATTTGACTTTCTTTATGAAGAAGCGAATAGGCAACAACTGAAAACGTCAAAAAAACCGTAAGAAAAATAGCGGAGAGAACCCATCCGGCATAAAGGATACGGGGAGAAATATCAACTCGAACAACCTTGTCAGATGGGGAAGGAATAAAAAGAAGCGTATATGTTTTTTGATTTTTTTTCGGCAAAGGGATATTCATGGATGACCCATCCGATACATATTGGTTAATGCCACAAAAATTGAAGTAATAGCTGAAGAACAAAAAGGAACGATCAGGACATTTGTTGAATAACCTAACGGACAGTATCTTCCCTAAAGACGAAAAAAAAGTCAAATCATTAATAATTTATTTTTATAAATATAAAAGAGAAGAACTCGGAAATCATTCTAGAAATTTTAATGTGATGAGCTGATCTTTTTGGATGAAGAAAGTGAGAACACCCTGAGACAAGAAAACGTCAGAAACGGAAAGAATCCATCATGACTTCTTGAGTGTTTTTTCATTTCCGGAAAGAAGACGGCGAATGTTTTCGCGATGATGCCACCAGATCAAAACGGAGATCATTGGCATTGGCGGAAAGTTTGCCGGGTCAAGATGATGAGTTCTCACCAGGGCTGACGCAAGAATCGGCAAAAGGAAATAGGCCACCAGGGCAGAAAGCGAAGAGATCCTTGTCAGTGCGAATATTGTAATCCAGATAGTGATCAGAACCAGGCCAAGCGGAGGACAAACTCCAAGAATTGCACCGAACCCGACAGCAACACCCTTGCCCCCCCGAAATTTCAACCAGACCGGGTAAATATGTCCAATGACAGAAAAGAGGGCCACATAAGAAACAGCTTCATGAGATTTAAACAGAGAGGCGGCAAGCATTGTCGCCAACAACCCCTTTCCCATGTCCCATACAAGAACCATCACACTCAGGACTTTTCCCGACCAGTCCTTGCCGAGAACCCTGTATGCATTGGTAAATCCAATGTTACCGCTCCCCTCCTTCCGGAGATCCACCCCCTTGATCTTTCCGGCAATCACTCCAGCGGGGAACGATCCTAAAAAATACCCCATAAGCGCTGAAAGAAAAACATCATGCAGGAGATAGCTCATTCTTTTTCCTCTGACCCTGAAGAAGATACTCCGGAAAGCCTAAGGTACCATCTGAAATACCACACTCCGGATACAAGGGTTAATATCAGGGAAATCCAGAAGAAAAACATCCCAAGGGAATGGATATTTACAGGATTTTTTATTCCGGGGATCGAAAGACTCCGCTGATTCCAGATAAGAATGGTCAGGGAAATAGTCTGAAAAACCATTTTGGCTTTTCCAAGGGACTCTGCCGGAATAATAATTCCGTCGGCCGAGGCAATCGCCCGGAGCCCCGATACGGCCAATTCCCTGGCAACGATCAGAATGGCTAGTGCCACAGGAAGAAGATGGTTATCAACCAGAAGAAAAAGTCCTGTTGTTACAAGGATCTTGTCTGCAATAGGGTCGAGGAGCTTGCCGAGTGTTGTGACCATGTTGTAACGCCTGGCAACATAGCCATCAAGAAGATCTGTGGAGGAAGCCACAACATAAAGACATGCCGACCAGAACGCTGTACCGGAACGCTCTCTGAAAAACAAAAGAACCAGGATCGGAATCAAGACAATTCGGCCCAGAGTGATCCCATTGGCAAGATTCATGGAGAATCTCCGGCCTGGTTGCACTTTGTCTCGGATGTCCCGGTCCCTCGCCCCAAAAGGATCCAGTCTGCAATTTCTCTCACTGCACCATTTCCACCAGGCAGTCTTGTCACCCAGTCTGCCTCTCGACGAACACACCATGGCGCATCAGGAACCGTAACCGCAAGTCCGCATACTCTCATGACGGGAAGATCGACCACATCATCCCCAACAAAAAGAATTTCTTCTGAAAAAAGATTCCACTGTGACAGGATCGACTGAAAGATCGGGAGTTTTTCCCGGACACCAAGATGTCCATCCTCAATACCCAGTTCCTTCATTCGGCGTCTGACCGCAATTGAATCCCGACCTGACAAAAGGGCAAGCCTTATCCCCGCACGTCTCAGGAGCACAAGACCATGACCGTCTCTCAAGCTGAAGGATTTCATCTCTTCATCATCAACCCCATAAGAAATAAGACCGTTGGTCAAAACCCCGTCGACATCCATGACCAGACCACGAACTCTCTGAAAATTGCGAATCACCCGAGGTGATGGAGAGACCCTCATCAGACAATTTTCTCCCGAAGACAATCATGAAAATGTAAGATCCCTATCACCAGAGCCTCCTCCAGGACAACCAGTTGGGAAATCTTTTTTTCTTCCATGATCCGGACCGCTTCCGATGCCAGAGCATCTCCGCTGATCGTGACAGGGTGAGAAGACATGAATTCCTCTACTGGTCGGGAAAGGAGAGAAGAACTCATAGGATCCTCCGCAGCCTTTGAAACCAGGGTCAATGCCCGGCGAAGGTCCCCGTCTGTGAGAATCCCAAGGAGAGCACCATTTTCTGACAGGATAGTAGTCAACCCAAGCTTTTTTCCGGTCATTTCGATAATGGCATCACCAAGTGAAGTACCTGATTTGACTGAAGGGATTGCATCTCCCTTATGCATAATGGAAGACACCCTGACAAAATAGCGTCTTCCAAGCGCCCCACCCGGATGGAGATTGGCAAAATCCGACACACCAAACCGTCTTTCAGACAAAAGCACCATCGCCAATGCATCGCCCAATGCCATCATCGACGTCGTTGAAGATGTCGGAGCAATTCCAAGAAGTCCTGCCTCAGATTCGACTCCTGTTGCAAGAACCACATCAGATCCAATGGCCATTTCACAGTCGGATGTCGTGACCATTGAAATGATCGGAATAGAGAGCCTTTTAAAAAAGGGTATTAATGACAAAATCTCTGAGGTATTCCCCGATTTGGAGAGGGCAAGGACCGTATCCCCCTTGTCAACCATTCCAAGGTCACCATGCAGAGCTTCTGCCGGATGGAGAAAGAAAGCAGGAGTACCTGTCGAAGACAAGGTCGCCGCAATTTTTCTTGCGACATGGCCTGATTTTCCCAACCCGGTCACAACCACTTTGCCATCTCTGGCAAGAATAAGCTGCACTGCATCCGAAAAATCCTTGCCCAGCCGAGAAGACATTTCAGACAGTGCCTTCGACTCGCTTTCAAGAATGATCCTTCCCTGAATAACCAGCTTCTCAACCGGAGAAAGTTCCATCAAGAGCGAACCTGATCGAACAAAAGATCCGGACCCATATTTTTTCTGGCCTCAATGAAGGGGAGTAACCCTGAAATCATATCCTCAAGTTTTGACAGCGGTATCATGTTGGGACCATCACTCGGAGCATGATCCGGATCCGGATGCACCTCCATGAAAAGCCCCTGACATCCAACAGCAATGGCTGCACGGGCAAGCGAGGAAACAAACCTGCGGTCACCTCCGGAGCGATCACCACTTCCCCCTGGACTCTGAACAGCATGGGTTGCATCAAAAATAACCGGGTACCCGAATGATGACATTATTGGCAAAGAGCGGAAATCGACAACCAGTGTATGATACCCGAATGAAATACCTCGCTCGCACAACATAAACTGCTCACACCCTGAATCTTCCATTTTTTTCACAACATTGGACATATCTTCAGGAGCCATAAACTGCCCTTTTTTAATATGGACAACACGTCCTGATCTGGCAGCAGACTCGAGAAGATCGGTTTGTCTTGAGAGCAATGCAGGAATCTGAAGAATATCCAGGACTGACGAAGCTTCTTCAACCTGGGAGCTATCATGAACATCCGAAATAACCGGAAAGGCATATCTGGAGCGGATGTCTTCCAGGATTGAAAGACCAGCACTTATCCCGACTCCCCGGAAACTTTTCCCGGATGAACGGTTCGCCTTGTCGTAGGATGCCTTGAAGACAAATGGAAGGTTCAGTCGGTCCCGGATTTCCGCCAAAGCCCCGGCAACATCGAACGCATGCTCCCGAGACTCAATAACACAAGGCCCCAGGATAAAAAGAGGAGGGGCATCCGGACCAACAGTATATGATCCCGTAGGGGTTCGAATACAAACGCTTTTCACTATTTCCCCCTGGATCCCCTTTTGGGTGTTGATCCATGATCCAATCCACCCAAATGGGAGATGGCTGCAGTGACAAACCCCAAAAACATCGGGTTGGGAAGAAGCGGACGGCTCGTAAACTCGGGATGAAACTGTGATGCGACAAAATACGGGTGAGCAGGGATTTCTATAATTTCAGGGAGTTTCTTGGCTCCCCATGTAGCAGTAACAAACAAACCCTTCTCTTCCATCAAATTTTTGAAATCATTATTGAACTCGAACCGGTGGCGATGTCTTTCGGAAACAGTCGATGCCCCATAAAGACGGGAAGCCTTTGTGCCAGGAAGAATATCCACATCATAGGCACCAAGCCTCATTGAAGCCCCCTTATCGACAACGAGATCCTGCCCGGGGAGCAAGTCGATCACCGCATTTTTTGTATCGGGATCAAATTCGCGGCTGGTTGCATCGCGAATTCCCAGAACATTGCGTGCAAACTCGATGACAGAAAGTTGCATTCCAAGACATATCCCAAAAAATGGAACATTGCTCTCTCTGGCAAAGCGAATCGCTTTAAGCTTGCCTTCAACACCCCTGGAACCGAACCCGCCAGGGACAAGGATACCAGCCAATCCCTTGAATATCTCAGGATTACCATCATTCTTCTCTATCTCCTCGGAATCGATCCATTCAAGCCTGACCTTGACCCCAAGTCTGGCTCCCGCATGGTTTAATGCCTCAATCAGGCTCTTGTAGGAATCATGAAGGTCGATATATTTCCCGACTATACCGATAGAAACGGTTCTCCTTGCGTTCCTGATATTTGAAACCAGCTCTTTCCATGGCCCCAGCTTCGCCTGTGGGGTTGGCAACTTGAGGTATCTCAGAATCAGACGGTCCAGATTTTGACGATGAAATTCGAGAGGAACCGCATAAATGGACGGAACATCTCTTGCCGAAATAACCGCTTCAGAATCCACATTACAAAAAAGAGCAATTTTTGAGCGAACTTCCTCTGGAAGAGATTCCTCACTTCTGCACATGACAATATTGGGACTGATTCCAATTTCTCTCAACTTATGCACCGAATGCTGTGTCGGTTTTGTCTTGAGCTCGCAGGAAGCCTTCACATAAGGAACGAGTGTCAGATGAATATAGACAACATTTTCCTTTCCGACCTCTCTCGGAAACTGGCGGATCGTTTCAAGAAAGGGCAGACTTTCAATATCCCCAACAGTACCACCGATTTCGCAAAGAACAATGTCAACATCCTTGCCCCGGTCAAGAATGATCTTTTTGATCTCATTTGTGATGTGTGGAACGATCTGAACCGTTCCACCAAGATACTCTCCCCGGCGTTCCCGTGTGATCACATCGTAATAGATTCGACCTGTTGTGTAGTTATTGTTTCGCCCCATCGTCAGGCTGGTGAACCTCTCATAATGTCCAAGGTCCAGATCTGTTTCAGCCCCATCATGGGTGACATAAACCTCTCCATGCTGGTAGGGATTCATCGTGCCCGGATCAACATTGATATAGGGATCGCATTTCAGAAAATTAACCCGATAGCCCCTTGCACCGAGCAGCATGCCCAGAGAAGCGGAGGCAATTCCCTTTCCAAGGGAGGAAACAACACCACCCGTTATAAATATATACTTCACAGGATGTTTCTTTTTTATGTCCATGCGGCATCATTCCCGGGTAAAAGGTCAAGATCAGAAGGAACATCAACTCGATAGGATTCATACTCCGTTCGGGCAACAAAAATCGAAAAGCCATAGTCGAGGGCTCTCAGCTGCTCAAGCTTCTCCAATTCTTCGAGAGGAGATGTTGGCAAACGGGCAAACTCCAGAAGCACATCCCTCCGATAGGCATAAATGCCAAGGTGTTGATCCCAAAACAGGTCAGATCGTTTTGAAGCAATTTCATCCCTGTCGGCCGGAACAACGGAGCGTGAAAAGTAGAGAGCATATTGTGCCTGATTACAAACAACCTTTACGATATTGGGGTTTGTTCTGTCCAAGGCATTGGCAAACCTTCTTCGTATCGTGGATATTGGAACTCTGGGATCCTTCAGCAAAGGCTCGACGACCTGATCGATAATTCTGCAATCCGAAAGGATCTCATCGGCCTGCAGGTTAATGAAGATATCGCCGTTTGTCTGGGAAGCAATCTCTGCCATACGATCAGTTCCTGTCCGCGCGCCTTCTGAAGTCATTCTGACCTCATACCCCCGACTTTTCATGGTATCCCGAATTCTCTCATCATCGGTGGCAATAATAACCTGGTCGACAAAATCAGACTGGGACGCTTTTCTGGCGATCCATTCGATCATCGGTCTTCCCTTGATCTCGCAAAGGGGCTTGCCCGGAAACCGGGTCGAGGCAAATCTCGCTGGAATGACCACAACAATATGAGGATCTTCATCCTCTTTGGCAAATGGGGTTGGGGAATGCTTGCCTGGAAAGGGAATAAAAAATGCATTGTCGGAAACTGTCTGGTCGGGGAGATTCATTTACGAATTTCCGATCCATACCCTCTGGTGACGAATGTTCCTGTCCTGCGATCGAACAATGGGGATTGTCTCAAAACCCCTTCAAGCTCTCCGTTGGAAATAGCCGCAGTACCAACAATGCCCACAACATAACCTGCAGCAATGTTTGCCAAAACCGCTGCTTCCAAAAGTGACGCACCTGAAGAAAATGCCAGGGACATTGAAGCAATAACAGTATCACCCGCCCCGGTTACATCATAAACATTCTGTGCGACTGAAGGAATATGAAATATTTTCAGGTTATCCGGATTTTCAAAAAGAGTCATGCCCATCTCTCCCCGAGTAATCAGGAGCGAGCCGCAGTTGAGCCTTGAAATCAAGGTTTTGGCTGCTTTTAAAAGGGATTCCTCTGAATCGATCTCGAATCCGGATGACTGGGAGGCTTCCAGATTGTTCGGGGTCAGGATCGTCGCACCATGGAAGCTGTCGATCGTCGCTACTTTTGGATCGACAAAAGTGGGAACACCAAGATTTTTAGCCAGAAGCATCGCTTTTTGAGCAAAAGATGGGGAGAGGACTCCCTTCGCGTAATCGGAGAGTAAAAACACGCCGGCTCCGGGAAGAAGCTTTTCCAGCCTCAAGAGAAGTTCTTCCTGAATTTCTTCCGGTAACTCGCCACGATCTTCCTCATCGTATCGCAAAAGCTGCTGGCTGTGCGCAATCACCCTGGTCTTTGTTGTTGTGGGACGACTGGAAATTGAAAGAACCCCGGAAACATCGACATTTTCCTTTTCCATTTCGGCCAGAAGTGTTTGCCCATTGGCATCGATGCCCACAACAGATAGAAGTGCAGAATGGCCACCTAGCTTCTGTATATTATGGACAACATTGCAGGCTCCTCCAAGCCGGACAGACTCGTGGGTGACATTCACAACAGGAACGGGTGCTTCTGGAGAGATCCTCGAAACCTTTCCCCAGACATAACGATCCAGGATAGAGTCTCCCGCCACAACCACGCGGGAATTGTTCATTCTTGAGAGGACTTCAAGAAGCCGGTCAAGCGATACCAGATCCTTTGATACAGGGATTTTTTCGATCAACAACGTCTCCTAATCTCTGTCTAAAACCTGTATAAAATATTTCAATTGACTAATGGATCATATGCCCAAGGCGACTCCAGCGAGGATCACGGCCAACATCATTCCATGACCAGTAAATCATGAACGCCCGACCCAAGATTTTATCCCTTTTCACAAATCCCCAATAACGCGAATCATAACTGTCATCACGATTGTCACCCATTACAAAATATTGACCTGGGGGGACAACGGTATCCCCCATGACATCTCTTCGGGGAACATCTTTTTCATCGGGATGCAGATACTGGGTATAGGGCTCCGTCATTGGTTTGCCATTGACGTAGACTATTTTATCCTTAACCTGAATATGATCTCCGGGGAGACCAATCACCCTCTTGATAAAATCTTTTGTCTCATCAAAAGGATATCGAAAAACAACAATATCCCCTCTTTGTGGGCCATGAAAATGAGCCAGATAGAGACCATTGACAGGATTATGGATTCCATAAGCCATTTTCAGCACCAGGATCTGATCCCCGACCAGCAAGGTCGGAATCATTGACCCCGAAGGGATTCTGAAGGCCTGAATAATAAACGCCTTCAGGACAAATGCAACCAGAATGGCTGTAATCAGGGCTTCAAGAAGTTCCCTTAAAGCTTTCTTGGCGGGCATCGGCGTTTTCTCGATCGATCCTGTGGGTCCCGACTTTTGAATGTCTCCACTCTCTTCAGCCATCGTCACGAGACCCTTCCGAAACGCGCAATACAGCCATAAAAGCTTCTTGTGGCATTTCAACACGACCGATTTGTTTCATTCGCTTTTTGCCTTCCTTCTGCTTTTCGAGAAGCTTCCTCTTTCTGGAAATATCACCTCCGTAACACTTTGCCAACACATTTTTCCGCATGGCCCCAATTGTCTGACGGGCAATGATGCGCGATCCGATCGCGGCCTGAATAGCCACCTCAAACATCTGTCGGGGAATAACCTCCTTCAGTTTTTCAACCAAAGCCTTTCCCCGATGATAGGCCTTGTCCTCATGGACAATGAAGGACAACGCATCAACCTGCTCTCCGTTAATGAGGACATCAACCTTCACAAGAATGGACGGACGATACCCCAGCCATTCATAGTCAAAGGAAGCATATCCCTTTGTAATCGACTTAAGGCGATCATAGAAATCAAGAACAATCTCATTAAGAGGCATTTCGTAAGACAATGAAACCCTTTTGGCATCAAGATACTTCAGCTCTTTCTGAATAGCCCTTCTGTCCTGACACAACGCCATGACCGGCCCCAGAAACTCCGATGGCAGGAGAAGAGTTCCCGTTATGAACGGCTCAAAAATTTCATCGATCTGCCCCGGGGGGGGAAGATCCGAAGGGTTGACCACTGAAAGCTCGTTATCCGGACGCCCTGCAACTTTAACTCTGTAAACAACCGTTGGAGCTGTACTGATGAGAGTCAGGTTGAATTCTCTTTCCAGTCGCTCCTGAATGATTTCCATATGAAGAAGGCCGAGGAACCCACACCGAAACCCAAAGCCCAGTGCAAGGGATGTCTCAAGCTCATAAGTAAAGGACGCATCGTTTAGCCGGAGTTTTTCGAGTGCTTCCTTAAGCTCGTTATATTGCTCGGTCTCTGTGGGAAAAAGCCCGCAAAAAACAAGTGGCTTGGCCTCATGGAATCCGGGAAACGGCTCTGGAAAAGGATCCGACTCAAGAACAAGTGTGTCCCCGATTCTTGTTTCCTGAACAGACTTGATTCCTGAAACAATAAAGCCCACTTCCCCCGGCCCAAGGCTCTCAAGAGAAATACGCTTCGGTGTATTAGCCCCTATAGAAAGCACTTCATGTGTCTTTTGTGTGGAAAAAAGCTTGAAACGATCTCCGACAGAGATCTTTCCGTTGAATACCCTTACAAGAATGACTGCTCCCTGAAAAGGGTCAAACCATGCATCGAACAAAAGCGCCTTCAACATTTTACCAGGAGACGTCACGGGAGGAGGAACCCATTTGACTATCGCCTCAAGAACTTCAGGAACTCCCAAGCCTTCTTTGGCAGAAATCAGAAGAGACTCATCCCCGTCGACACCCACCGCATCAGATATCTCGTCTTTTGTTTTCTCCACTTCTGCACCAGGAAGATCAATCTTGTTGATCACCGGAATGATGTGGACATTGTTCTCTATAGCAAGATAGGCGTTGGCAATGGTCTGGGCTTCCACTCCCTGAGAGGCATCAACAACAAGAAGCGCCCCCTCACAAGCAGCCAGGCTTCGGGAAACCTCATAGGTAAAATCGACATGGCCGGGAGTATCAATCAGATTGAGAAGATAGTCCTGACCATCTTTCCCGCGATATACTAGCCGCACCGTATGAGCCTTGATCGTGATCCCGCGCTCTCGTTCAAGGTCCATAGCATCAAGAAGCTGCTCCCTGGACTCACGGTGAGAGATGGCACCCGTCATTTCAAGAAGTCTGTCGGCCAATGTCGATTTACCATGATCGATGTGAGCGATAATGGAAAAGTTACGGATCCGTTCTATTGGAAAATTCAATATATTCCTCCATAAGCAGTGATCCGGGTATCATATCAGAGGGTCTTGCGGGGTTCAACGAACCGGCCATCAAAAAAGACAAACCCTGACAGGCAGGTTCTTCTGGAAGCAAGCAGGAAGGGCTCATGATTCTCCCCGGAGTGATTGTGGTACCATTTCACAGATTTTCCTCCCATGGGTGTGGCCCAACCTGGGAAAGAGAGTCCAGTTCAGTCAGGGTCAGCACCCACTCCGCATGACTCCAGACCAAGGGAGAGACTGACAAACGATCTCCTGTCACAGGATCAACCTGTTCTGGAAGCATACCGCTTCCTCCTGCCCGTTCCACCACCCAGGACAGAAGGCTCATCACCTGGGGCGACTCAAGGGGTGAATGAGTCGTCTTCATAAACCAGCGAGCCATCCATAAAGTTGAAATCACCCACGGGTTCGAAGGCTGGTGCTCTCCGCTCCTATAGTAGTGATCGTTACTGTATCTGGCCACTCCGCCAATCGACCCAGTGGTCCAAAGCGACTGGAAGAGCCAGTCCATCGTCCGGATAAGACGGAAGTCCTGAATGGGTAGAACACCATACTCAAAAAGGGCATACATACTTGCATCAGGAGTGGGATCAGGAAAACTTTCACCATTTTTTTCCAGAATCAGCCCCCTGTAGAAACATCCCGTTGACTCATTGAAGAGGTGCCTGAGAATTCCTTCCTTCACCTCTCTTGCGGCCTGCTCAAAATACCGGGCCTCGGATGGATCACCGAACCCTGTCGAAAAGCTTGCTGCAGCTTTCAGTCCCCCATAAACAGTGGCCGCGGTATGGGTCGACACTCCCGCCCTTTCCTCCCAGAGGTCATACGAAGGAAGGGGCAATCCTGTGGCCGGATCCCTGAACTTTGCCATGAATCTTGCACCCGGTAAAACAAACCCCTGAAAAATGGGACGAATGGAATCAAGGTCCCGGTATTTTTTGAAATGTTCCCATAGGGCCCATATACAAAGCGCTGTTTCATCTTCCTGAATGGGATATGCAGGAGATCCAGCCACACCGGAAGGGTGCCATGAGGAGCCGATCGACAAATTCGGGTGGTATTTGTGAGCCAAGAAACCTTCCTCACAAATCAGTGAGGGCAGTAGCTCATAAAATCGTCTGGACAAGTCACCCAGACCAGCCCTGTCCAGTGCATGGGCAATCAGTGCCCCATCTCGTGGCCACAAATAAGAATAAGTATCTCTGGAATAGTTCAATGAAACAGAATCAATGGCAGCAACAATTGATCCGCTTTTACCCATATGAGTCCGGATCAATAGCAAACTTGTCTCATAGAGGCGGATCCATTCCGGAGGAATTGACTGAGAAGTCAGCGGGTGAGAGCGAATCCAGAGTTTCCAGAAGCCTGAAGTCTGGGAAAGAGACCTCTCCGGGGTTTTGCGCTTGACCTTTGCATAAGTTGACAACACCTCATTCTGGCTGGTTCCGCATATTGTCAAAACGGAAAAAGGACTACTTTGCTTTTCCGGCTTCAACGCCACCGAAAAAACAGAATCGACCGTACCCTGAGCAATCGGATTTCCTCCAAGACTTCCATCTTCAGCATCACGCCATGTCCCTTCCCTGTTGCCATGACGTGATCCGCAGGCATACTCGAACATCGCGTTCTCAACAGTTCTTGCCGGACCTTCGATCAAGGCACCCACCAGGAAGTAGCGTTGATCCTTGTAATGAAGGAGCGCTTCCTGAAGAGGAAGATACATGGCGGTATCACCAATATCCTGATGACTGATGGAAAAGTTCTGGTGAAAAAAGAAGGTCACCGTTTCATTGGGGTCTGGAGAATGGGTCAATTCTATCCGGCGAAAATGCACGTCAATATCGAGGTCCACCCAATCGGTCAAAACACATTCAAGACCTCCCAGTTCAGGAAAAAAAAGAAAAACTTCCGAAACCATCACCTCCGGTTGATACCGGCGTTTCCGGATATGGGAGGCATTCACCCAGACAAATTTCCCGGACAAGAAAAGACCAAACCGGAAACAATTCCCTCCGACATGGTTTTCAAGTCCAATATAAGGCCACGTTAACTCTGATACCAGATGGGATTCATCAAAGGAAACAAAAAGACGGCCATTTGCGACCGGCAAGAATCGTGACATTCAAGCGCCCCTCATTTAGTAGCGATCTCCAAAAACCTTAATGACAGACAAGTCCGTGGTCACTGAGCAGATTCCCCGGGATTCTTGATGCCAGTCCATGGGACAATGTAGTATACACTTTTAGCCGACTTCTAAAATCGCAACTGACCCGACATATCTATAAAATCCAACAATTTTTCTTTCCGGAGACTAAAAAATGGAACGACCAAAGTCCAGCACAGACAGAACAGGGAGTCACACGTGATTCATGCTCCCCGAGGTATCAAGGACCGGATCCCACCGGAGGAAGACCGGTTTCTGGCACTTTTGTCCGTTGCTGAAGAGCATCTCCAGAAAGCGGGATTTAAAAAGGTGGGGCTTCCCATTTTTGAATTGTCGGCTCTTTTTACAAGATCCATCGGACTTGAAACCGATATCGTCGAAAAAGAGATGTATCTTTTTGAAGACAAGGGGGGGGAACGCTTTGCACTAAGACCTGAAGGAACAGCATCCCTTCTCCGCCTGGCCATACAGCATCACCTGATCGAACCCGCCCGAATCACCCGGCTGTCCTATCAGGGACCAATGTTCCGCCATGAAAGACCACAAGCAGGCCGATTGAGACAGTTCCACCAGATCGGAGCCGAAATATTGGGTGCGATCACTCCACAGGACAACATTGACCTTCTTGTCGTCATTGACTCCATTTCCCAAAAACTGAACCTTCCGGGCACAACATTGTTTATCAATAACATGGGGTGTGCCCGATGCCGGCCTGTTTTCCGGGAAGCCCTCGTCGAATATCTTGAAGCCCACCAGTCAGGGCTTTGTGTAACATGCCAAAAGCGCACTGCAACAAACCCGCTACGGGTCCTTGACTGCAAAGTCCCGGACTGTCAGCCGATCATTGAAAAAGCGCCCTCTATCATAGATTTTCTTTGTGAAACATCCAGGATTCATCATGAAACGGTTTGCTCGGGGCTCAGAAACCTGTCCATTCCATTCACAGTTAACCCCCGTCTGGTCCGGGGGCTGGACTACTATACGGAGACAACCTTTGAATTTGTGTCCGATGCATTGGGATCCCAGTCGACCTGGGCCGCAGGGGGCCAATATGATGGTCTCATCGGACAACTTGAAGGACCGGATGTTCCTGGAGCAGGTTTTGCCATAGGAATGGAGCGACTCTCTCTTCTCGCGGAAAAAGCGGGGACATTACCACTCCCTCCAGATTACTCTCAGGACATCTCTATTATTCCTCTTGGTGACTTGGCCGTCCCTCTGGCGCAAAGCCTCCTCCGGGACCTCAGGAGTGCAGGACTTTCTGCCACCGGCATTTTTGGCGCAACAAAAATAAAGCAGGGATTCAAACAGGCGGAAAGAGATGGATCCCGCTTTCTGCTGATTATCGGAGAGGACGAAATTGCAAAGAAGGAACTCGTCGTCAAAGACCTTCTTACAAGCGAACAAATACCATTTCCTCTTTTCCCGCTGACAAGCCTTATCGACCATATCCGCTCTGTCAGGGATCTGAAGAAGGTCTCACCGATCTCCTAGGAGAAAGCTAATGGCAAGGGATTTACCGTTATCCAATGGATGCCTGTTTCTCTCTTTTGACTTGGACTACCAGATGAGAGAGATTACTTATCCTTTTGCGGGACTTGAAAATCAAACAGGAGGACACCCACTTCGATTTGGAATTTTTTCCGATGGGAGAATGGACTGGGTTTCACGATCAACTTGGGACTTGAAGATGTCCTATGAAACAGGGTCTCTTGTCACATTGGTGGAAGGCAAAAATACGGCCCGGAATATTTCATTCGTATCCCGCGATGCAATCGATTTCTATGAAAATCTGTGGATCAGAAAAATTCATATTACCAATACTGGAACCACCAGCCGGGAAATCCGGACATTTTTTTGCCCTGATTTTCATATCGGAGGAAATGAGGTTGGAGATACAGCCTTTTTTGATCCTGCCCTGAAGATCCTCATCCATTATAAACGAGACCGGTATTTCAGCTTCGGCCTGATGCATCCCGATCATGGTCCGGGAATACAGACATATGCGACCGGTCGAAAGGAAATGGAAGGCAGTGAAGGAACATGGCGGGATGCCGAAGATGGCATCCTGTCTCAAAATCCCATTGCACAGGGCTCAGTTGATTCCGCTTTTTCAACATCTCTGGATCTTTTGCCCGGACAAACCAAAATCCTGTACTTCTGGATGATCGCAGCAACAAGCCTTTTGGAGACGAGATCGATCAATCAGGCTATTCTGGATCGCCATCCGGACCAGTTTCTTGAACGAACCTCCCATTACTGGAATTTCTGGACCAATCCTGAAAAGTGCTCAAAAAAAAATCTCTCGCAAGACCCTCCCCCGGAAGAGGACCTCTTCCTCAAAAAACTTCGCGACAGGAAAAAGACCAACCTTCTGATCCTTCGAACACATCTTTCAAAAAATGGAGCCAGTGCAGCTGCCATTGACTCTGACAGCCTTGAACTCGCCAGGGACAGCTATGCCTACCTTTGGCCACGAGACGGGGCCAATGTTGCATTGGCCCTTTCCCGCTCAGGACACCATGGGCTGGGGAGAAGATTTTTTGAGTTTTCCGGAGAGATCATTCAACCGGAAGGCTACTTTCTCCATAAATATAATATGGATGGAACTCCGGCTTCCTCCTGGCTCCCCTGGATTCGGGACGGAAAGATCCAGCTTCCCATACAGGAAGATGAAACGGGCTACGTCCTTTGGGCTCTCAGGATGCAATTCCAGATCGACAGGGATTTCGATCTCATTACCCCGCTGTATAAAAAAATGATTAAACCTGCCGGTCTTTTCCTAAGGGACTACCGCGATCCGGGAACGGGACTTCCCCTTCCATCCTATGATCTTTGGGAAGAGCGACATGGAACATTCCTGCACACCGCCGCCCTGACATGGGCAGGGCTTGAAAGCGCTGCCTATTTTTCGGATTCATTCGGAGAAAATGTCCTTGCCAGATCTTTTCTGAAAGCAGCCGATGAAATCAGGGAAGGGATCCAGAAACACCTCTGGAACCAGGATGAGGGATATTTTTATCGTGGAGTCGAAATCCTTGACGGAGTAGTCTTAAACAAAGACCCGACACCGGATATCAGTTCGCTCGTACTTGTTGAAACCGGATTTCTTGACCCTGCCAGCAAATCCGACAGGGAACAGCTCCAGAATCTCCTAAAAAGACAGGAAACGGAACTC
Source organism: Leptospirillum sp. (assembly GCA_027323445.1). Taxonomy (GTDB): domain Bacteria; phylum Nitrospirota; class Leptospirillia; order Leptospirillales; family Leptospirillaceae; genus Leptospirillum. Next base: position 88,868 of record DAHWBS010000001.1, on the reverse strand, counting down.
AAGATCAATACAGGAATTGGTGGCTATACTCGATATAAAAATGATCCCTACTATCTGTCCCAAGAATCCAAAAATGCTGATATTCACGGGAATCCATGGTTTATCAGTACTCTCTGGATGGCTCAAGGATATGCCGCAATTGGAAGCACCGGAGATATCGATGCGATTTCCAAAACCAGGGAGCTTCTCACATGGACAATGGAAAAAGCCCTTCCGTCCGGAGTGATGGCAGAGCAGCTCAATGCCCTGAATGGTGAGCCGATCTCCGTTTCTCCACTGGCCTGGAGCCATGCGGCTTTTCTCAACACACTCCATATAGCTGAAGAATATAAGATTATTCCCAGAATATCCTGAAGAATTGCCTTCAAGAACTCAACGCAAAAAGTCTTCTAGAGCGAATTTTTTGAAGGACACAAATCTGACAGAACACATGATGGGCAGAGCGGTTTTTTTGCAACACAAACATATCGCCCGTGCAAAAGAAGACGACCTCCCGAAACAATCCAGTCCTCCCTCGGGATAATCCGGCACAGATCGGACTCAATGTCTTCTGGATCGACGGATTTTGTGAGCCCAAGCTTTCTGGACACTCTGGTGACATGAGTATCAACCGCAATTGCGGGAACGTGAAATCCATGAGCCAAAACAACACTTGCCGTTTTTCTGCCAACGCCTGGCAACTGGATCAGATCAGCCATTGTAGCAGGAACATTTCCCCGAAAGCGTTCGACAATTTCATGAGAAAGACCAATCAGTTGCAGGGATTTTCTATGAAAAAAACCGGCAGAACGAATAAGCTCTTCCAGTTCGGGAACAGATGCCTTCTCCATCGAGATCGGATCAGGAAACCTTCGGAAAAGTGCAGGCGTAATGGTATTGATCGTTTTATCCGTTGATTGGGCAGACAAAACGGTCGCAACCAAAAGCTCAAATGGTGAATGAAAATCAAGCTCCATGGCCGGATGAGGGATCGAGACTTTCAGTCTTGAAAAGATCTCCTCAATACGGAAAGGAGACTCTGCGCTCAAGGAGATTTCTTTCCAACCGGAGCTAAAATCATCTTCTTCCGTTTTTTAATTGAAAAACACTCATCAAAAATATCATCGATATGAGAGACCAGAACAATTGTCAGATCTTTCTTCACTTCTTCCGGAATCTCCAGGAGATCTTTGGCGTTTTTTTCGGGAATAAAAACCTTCTTGATGCCCGCTTCCCGCGCACCGATCAGTTTCTCCTTGACCCCTCCAACCGGCAAAACCCGTCCCGAAAGGGCAATCTCTCCCGTCATCGCAAGAGTCTCGGAAACAGGAGTTCCGGTCACAAGCGATACAATCGCTACTGCAATCGTGATTCCGGCAGAAGGACCATCTTTCGGAATAGCACCTCCTGGAACATGAACATGAATCTCATTTTTAGAAAAGAAGTTCGGCTCGATTCCCAGTCTTGAAATTCTGGATTGCACAACGGAAAAGGCCGTTCTGGCCGACTCCTTCATGACATCCCCCAGATGGCCGGTCAAGATAAAGCCCTTTGATCCCTCGATGGCAAGCGTTTCAATAAAAAGGACATCCCCGCCATTCGGAGTCCAGGCCAACCCGGTCACAACTCCAGGGGAAACCTTATCCAAAAGATGCTCTGGCTCAATATATTCATTTCCCAGATATGAAGAAAGAGATTTGGGAGTGATGATCACCTTGCGTTTTCTCGACATTTCAGATCGAACCCGTACAACCTTCCGAAGAAGAGTGGCAATTTTTCGATCAAGGGTCCTGACCCCCGCTTCCCGGGTAAACTCCCGGATCAAGCGAACCAGAGCCGGATCATCAAGACGGAACTCAAAAGGATCAATACCAAGCTCTTTCATGACCCTCGGAATGAGATACTGTCTTGCAATATGTCTCTTCTCTTCCCATGTGTACCCGGCAAGGCGGATAATTTCCATTCGGTCGAGCAACGGAGGAGGAATTGTCTGAAAAACATTCGCTGTAGCAATAAAAAAAACTTCGGACAGGTCAAAGGGAAGGTCCAGATAATGATCCCTGAAGTCCTTGTTCTGGGAAGAGTCGAGAACCTCAAGAAGGGCTGATGCCGGATCTCCACGCTGGTCGGCCCCCAACTTGTCGATTTCGTCCAGCATGAATACAGGGTTATGCGTTCCGGCTTTTCTCATTCCCTGGATGATTCTTCCGGGCATTGCACCGACATAAGTCCTTCGATGTCCCCTGATCTCCGAATCATCCCGCACTCCTCCCAGGGAAACCCTCACAAATGCTCGTCCCATGGCCCGGGCAATGGACTGGCCCAAGGTGGTCTTGCCGACACCCGGTGGTCCGATAAAGCACAGGACAGGTCCCCTGTTCTTGCCTTTTGCTCGAAGGTGAACAGCCAGTTCATCCAGGATCCGGTCTTTCACCTTTTCAATCCCGTAATGGTCTTCATCAAGAATTTTCTGGGCTTTTTCGATAGAAAAGAGGTCAGTGGCACCCCTTGCCCATGGAAGATCCAGTACAACATCAAGATATGTGCGAATGACGCCCGACTCCTGAGACTGGCCGTTTCCAAAACGAACCAAGCGGTCAAGCTCCCTGTTCACTTCACGCAACACCTCCGGAGGAAGCTGACTTTTTGCAATTTTCTCCCGATAACGAACAATGTCTTCATCACCCTCTTCCCCGTCACCAAGCTCTTTCTGGATGGCACGAACCTGTTCCCGAAGAAAAAAGTCCCGCTGGCTTTTCTGAACATCGTCCTGGATTTTGGACTTTATTTTGCCACCGAGTTCAAGAAGCTCTATCTCCCGCTCCAGATGCGTCGACAAATTCGTCAATTTGGCTTCGGCTGAATCAATTTCCAGGATTTTTTGACGATCCTCAACAGGCAATTTCAAAAATGTTACGACGAGGTATGCAAGGTGATGGGGATTATCAATATTCAGGGCCATTGTCTCGAATTCATCCGGGAGATAGGGAGCAAGTTCTGCCAGTTGCTTGACCTGCCCCAGAATCAGCCGCATCAGTGCTTCTGTCTCCATAGAGCGCTCAGGTGACTCGGTTTCCGGATGGACCTTCACCCGAACGACCGGATCCGTCTGGATAATCTCGTCAATTTTAATTCTCCTGATCCCCTGAACCATGATCGCAACACCGCCTGCCGGGATACGAAGAAGTTTATGGATGAGAACCATCGTGCCCACTGCATGGAGATCTTCAAGCTTAACCGGTGGCTCCGGAGAAAGAGACTCAAGCGAGTTTGTTTCTCCTTTTCCGGAGCTTCTTGCCGTAACACAAACCAGAGTCTTTGGCTCCCGATTCATCGCCTCATCGATAGCCGCAAGATCCATCGGGTGGTGAAAAGCAAGAGAGGTCAGTATGTGAGGAAAAACAACCGAGTCCTGCAAAATGACCAAAGGAGACTCACCAGGTGTCCGAACCTGCTCTTCAACCATTCTTCAATTCCTCCCCGTCGGTAACATGAACGGTAACAATCTGTCTTGGCGGACGCCTTTTCACAATAACTCTCAAAAAACCAAGCGAATACTCTGCCCGAACACTTTGCGGATCCAAACCTTCCGGCAATAAAAATGCCCGTTCAAACTCTCCGTAGTTGATTTCCATCTGGAGATAATTCTTTTTCTTTTGAGGGGCATAACTCTTTGACTCGTCTTTCCTCACCCCCCTTACCAACAGCCGGTTGCCATCCATACCAATCGATATTTCCTCCTTGGGCACACCGGCAAGCTCGATCTTGATAACAACTTCTCCTTCAGTTTCATAGATATCCGTCATAGGCTGCCACCTTGGCTCCCCTGATGAACGGAAAACAATTTCGGGAGTCAAACCTCTGGAAAGAGCACCGGCCAACTGCAAGAAAAGTGTATCAATATCATGAGGCTTCATCTTTTCACTCCTGAAAAGGTTATTTCGGGACAGAAGAAGATTTTTCCCGTGATGATTTCTGGGACAAACTTCTCTGCAACTCAAACAAGGATACAATTTCAGAGACTTCAGTCGCATCTTCAGGTTTTTTATCAGCCCGCACAAAAGAAACCATCCGGGGAAAACGAAGGGCATAACCCTCCAGCGGTCCTTCCGGAGAGGCGGCAAGAGATTCCCTGCCACAGGCATGCATCGAGGATCGACTGATCTCATCTGCCCTGACAGTAACAACAAACCGGGGAAGCACCCAGAAGTCGGGAACAATGTCGCTGACCACGTCCGCCGGGCGCTCCGGTACAACAATCTCCCTCAACATTTCCGAGAGCATCATCCATTTTTCTTCGGTCAGTCCGGACCCGATACGGGCAATAGATGGAAAAGACCTCGACTGGCGATCCCATACAGCGGCCAATACCGCCCCTATTCCCAGTTTCAGCCTCTGTCCCTTTCCCAGAAAGTACCCGATAATGACCAGATCGAGAGTATCCGCAATCTTCCCCTGATAGCTCTTTTTAAGCTTGATCCAGTTGAAATTTCTTGATCCCGCAGTATAAATACCATCTAACCGCTTCGCAATGATTCCCTCGAATCCCTCTTCGATGACCTCTTCAAAAAATTCATTGACCTTGAGGGAGTCATCCGTAAAGATCAGCCGTGAGGAACCGATAACTCCCTTGGGAGGTCGTTCCACTTCCTCAATATCAAATCTCTCCGCACCAAAAAGAGTTTCAACCTCAGCTCTCCGTTCGACAAAAGGCCGCTCCATCCAAGATGCCCCGTCAAGATAAAGCAGGTCAAACACCAGAAGCCTCAAGGGAATTTCCATGGATTTTTCCAGGACATTATGCTTTCTTTTTCGGGTAATCGTAACCTGAAATGGCTGGTATGTGCCTGTTTCGGGATCGATCCCCAATGCTTCTCCTTCGAAGATGGCACTTCTGTTGCCAAAAACCTCTTTGGTGGCACGCACGATCTCCGGAAACATAGAAGTCATCAGATCAAGATTTCTCGAAAAAATTTCAACCTTTCCTGAAACTATATGGATTTGGCATCTGAATCCATCATATTTACTCTCAACCGAACACCGCCCAATCTTGGAGATAATTTCCTCTCCCGAAGACAGCCGTTCACATAATGCAACCCGAATCGGGAATCCGGGAGTTGGCTCTAGAGAGGACAGACTTTCAAGGCCTCCATGCTTGATCTTCCTTCCAACCAGACCAAGATCCGAGCAAATATTATAGGCCTTTTCAACAATTGACTTTGTATTTCTGCCACCACCCGAAACAGCCAAGGCCTCAATAATGGTCGAGTCTCCGGCTCCAAGACGAAGCTTTCCCATGACAAGTCGTGCAATAAAACGGGCGGACAAGGGTGACAATCGGGAAAAAAGACTCGCCAGCTCACCGACCTTGTCGAGCTGGGAACCTTCCCCTTCCATTTGAGAAAGTCTCTCAAGAATCCTGAAAACGTCCAGAAACGACAGCTTTGAAGGCCCATTCTGAGAAAGGACCTCTTGTGCAAGTGCCCCGGGATCGCCAAAATGGGCGAGCATCACATCCAGGGACTTTTCCATCCTTTTGGCTTCCTCCGGCTTAAGATCAGCAAATGGCTTTTGTGTTTTGACCTCCGAAAGGGAGCGGATCAAAAGCCTTGAAGCCATCCCCATCGGCTCACCACGAAAAGGAGGGGAAAGCTGACCCTGAACCATGTAGACAAGCGGAGCCATTTCCTCCTCCTCACAACGGAGGAAAAGATTTCCAAGGATCCCGGCCAAGTCAGTCCGGCCCTTGGTGTCCTCCATTTTACGGAACTCTTCACTGACCTCATCAACGCAAAGCCCCACCAAAACCTCCGAGATATTGAGTTAAAAATTTTTTTTCGCCTTCACTCCAGAAAAAGGAGTATAATTAAAGTTACAAGAGAGCAGAGAACTATTCATCACGTCTAACAAAAGAACCACCCGGATTTGCATGAGGGTGAGATTATGTCCTGAAAAGGGTGATGATGTTTTTGGAATCATTCCCCTAGAGGAGGTAGAAGAGTGAGGTTCTTAATGCCCAGAAAATATCTTAGCAGTCAATTGAACTTTGGCTTGAGTGTTTTAATCGTTTCCCTTCTCGCTGGATCGCTTTTTCTGGGGGGAGTGGCTTATGCCGACGGGAATAACACAACACCTTCAAAGCATTCCCCCAAAGCGTCAAGCGAAAAGCAGAAGATCCGACAGGAGATGGCTCCGGTCAACCCGACTCCTTTGGGTCTGGAACCAATGGGGGCGGGCCCGGAAAAGTCTCCGACAAATTCTCAGTTGCAATCAGAAGGGACAATGGATCGGGTTCTCCACCACCTTCTCGGTGGTCCCGCTGCAGCAGGTGCCTATACCCCTCCACCATCACAGGGCTCAACCACCGCAGGTGGTGTTCCCGGAGGAAACTGGCCAGGAAACTGGTGGATCGAAGGTCAGGGGGGAGGATTTAACCCCAACACCTCTCATTAGAAACCGGCTTACCGAGATGACTTTCCCGGTCTCCTCCTCTCGCCATGATATCTCTTGATACGACAAAAATCACTGGGGAAGGAACTGGACAAAAGTTGAATTCTGAAAGACAAGATGCCCGGATGAAAAACCGAAAAGGACGTGTGAGCGCTCCACTTGTTTTTGCCCTGTCCGGTTTTTTTCTCGGGCTTTTTTTTATTCCTGAGAAGATCTCTCCCTTTTTATTGGGAGTTCTCCCGTTTCTCTTTGTTCCGCTGTTTTTGCCGAACGCCTTTTTCTCTTCCGGAGCAAAGGAATACCATTCAAACAAAAAACAGGAACGAACCTCAGGACAATCATTTTTTTTGGGCTGGATCTTCGGGATGGTCGAGGCACTCACCAGCTTATGGTGGGTCGTCCCGACTATCAAACATTTTGGACATCTTCCTTTTATCCTAGCACTCCTCTCTCTTTTTATCCTTTCTTCCTACCTGGGACTTTTTACCGGGTTAGTTCAGTTTGGCCTCGACATCTGGAAACAAAAAAAATCGGCTTCCGCTTCAGATCCTGTCACATTATCCCTTTTGGGAGCATGCCTGTGGACTATAATGGAGGTCCTTCGCTCCGAACTCTTTACCGGATTTCCCCTAAACCCACTGGGTGACCTGATATGGGGACAAAAACTTCTTATCCCCAACGCATCAATTATTGGCGCTACAGGAATGTCTTTTGCCATCGTTTTTATCTCCGGCCTTCTTTCCGCAGTTATTGTTCCCATTCTTGAGAAAATCTCCCCCAAAAGATTCCGGGCTCAAGCTTTCCCTGCAGCCTCCATACTTTTACTGACTGTTTTCACCTGTTTCATTATGGGTGGAACTCTGGCAAAAAAACCGGACAAACCCGGAACACAGTCCATCAAAGTGGGAGTCATTCAGGGAAATATCCCCCAGGATCTGAAATGGACCTCCCAATATTTGAAAGACACGCTACACACCTATCATCAACTATCAGAACAAGCCCTGATACAAGGCGCGAAAATTCTTTTATGGCCAGAAACCGCTATTCCTGTCGTGATCGACTCCCCTCCCCGTTCCCTTGTCCCGGCCCTGAACAAAGCACTGAACCTCCCTGTTCCGCTCGTAACAGGGACAATAGGACTCGTCAGGGAACCGAATCGTTTTGGCTTTTCCTTTTCAAACGATGCCATCGTGAGATCCAGAAATGGAGAGACTCTTGGACGTTATACCAAGATGCACCTTGTTCCTTTTGGTGAATATATCCCTTTTCCTTCTATTTTTGGATGGCTTAGAGAAATGACAGGGATAACAGGTGATCTCGTGCCAGGAAATCAACAGGAACTATTTACCCCGTTCGATCAGGAAGCATCACCAACCAACTCCGATGCTTACGGCAGAATTCGGATTGGGCCAATTATATGTTATGAAGCCATGTACCCATCACTTGTCCACCAGCTTGTCCTAAAGGGCGCAAACCTTCTTGTCGTCTTCACTGACGATGCCTGGTATGGAAAAACGGCGGCCTCCCACCAGCTCTACCAACAAACAATGATGCGGGCCATAGAAGAGGGAGTCCCTATGATAAGAGCTGCCAATAGCGGTTATTCCGGAGTCATTTCCGGAAGAGGCGAGCTTATAAGAACAAGCGGGAGGTTCACAAAAGAGTCGATTACATCAACCGTTCCCCTGGATAGTCATGAAACATTTTACAGAAAACATGGGGAGTGGGTTTTTCGTATTTCGCTACTCATCTTTTTATTCCTTCTTGCGATCCGGGAAATGGAATTCCATAATAGTGGCATCAAGTCTGGGCCGGTCCAAACAACAAACAATAAGTCATAAGGCCCATTAAACCCCGTCCGGGATTGATCTTAAGCGAACAATACAGCCTTTGAGAGGGAATTGCATGAACGAACAGGTCACATCCATTGAAGCGCTCAGGGAACAGTTCCAGGCTGATGAAAAAAGGCTGGACCAGATCCGGAGGCATCTTTGACCAGGGAAGACTGAAAGGGCAACTCGAACAAATTGAATCTCAAACGCAATCTCCGGATTTCTGGAAAGACTCCTCCCGTGCAACAAAGCTTTTGAAAGAAAAATCCCTTCTTGAAAAGCGCCTCGATCAGATCAACTCTCTTTGCACAAAAGAAGATGAGATCAAGACACTTATTGACCTTGCCGACGACCCTGAATTTTTGCAGGAACTTTCAAGAGTTGGTCCAGATTTTTCCTTGTTTGTCCAGCAGTTTGAGTTAAATGAGATTCTGTCCGACAAGGAATCAGACAACCCTGCCCTCATTGACATTCATCCTGGAGCAGGCGGAACGGAGTCACAAGACTGGGCACAGATGCTTCTTCGCATGTATATGCGATGGGGAGAACGACACGGAATGACTGTCGAAGTCATCGATCTCCAAAATGGCGATGAGGCTGGGATCAAAAGCGCAACCATCAGGATCAAGGGCGAGCATGCTTTCGGCTACTTGAGCTCGGAAGCTGGAATTCATCGTCTTGTCCGAATTTCCCCTTTTGACTCTAATAAAAGAAGACATACTTCCTTTGCATCGGTTTTTGTCTACCCGGAACTTGACGATGACATCATTGTTGATATCAGGGATGAAGACATCAGGGTTGATACCTTTCGCGCATCATCAGCCGGTGGCCAGCATGTCAACAAAACATCCTCCGCAATCAGGCTGACACATATGCCAACAGGAATTGTCATTTCAAGCCAGAATGAACGATCACAGCTTCAAAACAGGGAAATGGCCTTTAAGGTTCTGAGGGCAAAACTCTACGAGCTTGAAAAAACAAAACAAAAAGAAGAGCTCGACAAAATTGCAGGAGCTCAGAACAAGAAAGAGATCGGATGGGGACATCAGATAAGATCTTACGTTCTCCAGCCATACCAGTTGATAAAAGATCATAGAACCGGACTGGAGTCATCCCGCGTCAACGATGTTCTTGATGGAGAAATTGATACATTCATTCGGGGATTTCTTCTTGCTCGGTGGGAGGGAACTCTTGGTTCAGGAAGTGGCCATGATGATCTTCCCGACGATTGAACCAAATTATTGATGGCGTCTCTTTATTCCTTCCGGCCTTTGGCCGGAAGGAATAAAGCTGTGTGTCTGTTGTCTCTTACACCTTTTTTCCATGCATTTTCAGTGTCACAGAGAACCCCATCGACTCCCATGCAACAGTTCTCTCCGGATCATCTTTTGCCATCACCTCAAGGATCTGAACCTTTTGTGCGACCATCCAGTCCATCAAGCTCTGGAGGAGCTTTCGCCCCTCTCCATTTCCACGATGCTCCGGCAGCACATACCAGTGAAGGATCTGCCCTGCAAACCGGGGGAATCCATATGGTCGCTCATAGGTATATCCGAGAGCGAATCCGACAGACACACCCAGATGCTCGAGAATCACTCCATGAACACGATCCCTGACTGGTAACATATTCAAAAGGGATTTCCTGCAATCCGAGAATCCGGTCGGACCAGCTTCTGACAAGGGCGGAGACTCCTCTTCCATCAGGCGAACCCAAAATGCAGCGATTGTATCAGCATCCGATATTCCTGCTGACCTTCTTGAATACTCCAACGGCACTCCTTCGTAGAGAGGGAAGAAAACAGAAAAGTTGTCCAAGCTTTCAAGAAAAGGCTATCATTTCACAAGGAGCTTTGTCAGGAATATAGTGAGTCATCCAGTCTAACTTTATCTTGATGGACCGTTTTTCAGGAGGATTTTTTGTCCCAAACACAAAAAGATGCTGACAGTGCCTGGACAGCAGCACTCAAGATCATGCTCTCACAGATCAAGGTAATGGTTGTATTACTGGTTGTATTAATGACGTTTTTTAGCATTTGGGGAAAGAATCGGCTCCATGACCGAAGTTATCAGTCAAAGATTGTCATGAGCCATCATCTGGTAAAAGTTGGGGAGTATCCGGATCTCGACCAGACAATGAGCCATCTGTCAGAAAGAGTCTCCGGAAAAATCATAACGTTTACCTACTCACCAGACATAACCGTCTGGTTTGGCAATCTGGCATTATTCGGAATAGCTCTTCCTGATGCAAAAGGCATTATCAGAAAGGATGGGGGCAGGTACATACTGTTTATGGAGGACTGAGAAGAACAGCTCACATTTTGACATCTCATGACCGATAGGATATTCGACAATTCTGATTGATCCAATATGCGGAGAAATTCCATGAATATGACCGTTCCCCTCTTTCCGTTGCCCAATGTTGTACTCTTTCCCAAAACGCTGAGACCGCTTCATATTTTTGAGCCTCGCTACCGCGCTATGATTGCTGAAGCGCTCTCGGGTGAGGGCCTTATCGGGATGATGTTTCTGAAAGATGGCTGGGAGAACCAGTATGACCAGAACCCCCCAGTAGAATCGGTTGGATGTCTCGGAAGAATCATCCAGCACAATCAGCTTCCTGACGGTCGCTATTACATTACTCTTCTTGGAATGTCCTCTTTTGACCTGATCTCGGAAATTCCCTCGGAACCATTTCGAACAGGAATGATTGAAACGAGAGAGGAACTTTCTCAGGAAATTTTCTCTCCGCTCCTTTTTGACCGTCTTGCCAACGTCGTTGATGAAATGGTCGAGACACTTGATTTGGTAAGAGAGCTGTCATGGATCAAGGAGTCCAACCTGGATCAGGAATCGCTGATACACCACTGGTCTGCATTTCTTCCTTTTACACCTACAGAAAAACAGTTCCTCCTGGAGTCTCCAACCATCAGGATTGAAGCAGGTCGACTCTATGACCTTCTCCTCTTTCGAAAATTTGACTTCACCGAAGATCCATCCTCTATTGAACCAGGAAGCGGAACATGCGATCCGTTGCTCTAGATGCTCGATAGACAAGCTGCAGTAGGAGCACTCTCCCGGGAAGGCCTTGTTTTTCGCCTGTTGTCAGAGTCTGGTGGTGGATCGGTGCTATACCCGATCCACCACCCAAGGACCATCTTTTCCGAACACCTTGTCGGAATGGAAAAACCATCCAGCCAGTTAATCCAAAATCTTCAGGGAATACGAACCGGACTCAATCCGCTTCCAACATTGATTGAAGGGTTCAGAGGCACGGGAAAAACATCCCTTGCCCTTGCAGCATGGCAAAAGCTAAATTCACCGCCATTTCCTGTTAAGACCTCCCCTTGCCACCTTGTTCAAATCGCAAGGGAAGGAATACACGATATTGTTCCCCTCATCGACATCCTCTCCGAAACAACGGCCCCTTCAATTATTTTGATTGATGATCTTTACTTCAGGGAAGGAGATCCTCTCCTGCACACATTCCGGGGAATCCTTGACGGCGGCATCATGGAATTCCCGTCCCATGTAGCACTCATTGTGACCTCCAACCATCGTCACCTCATTGAGGAAAGACATTCTCTCCGGGAAGATGCATTAAGGCCATCCGAAATCATTGATGAAACAATGGCTTTGTCGGACCGCTTCGGGTTAACCATATCCACCTGGGAGCCCGACATGAAAACCTACATGCAGATTGTCCTGTCAAAGCTCCTCGAAGAAGGATCCATCGACTCTATTCCTTCAGGGTGGGAATCGGAGCTTTCAATATTTGAAAGCTCCGATTGGGTCTTGGACCGGTCCGCCAACAAAACCCCTCTGGCAGGACTATTTTCAATCGCAAAAAGATTCGCGCTTGAGCGCGGATCCCGATCAGGAAGAACTGCAAGCCTTTTTGCAAAACTTGTGAGAAGAGGACTGATTGAGGACTGGAAATCCGCGCCATAGATTTCGCATCAGGAAGACATAACGATCAAGACCGCCCCCAATACCATCTTCTCAGAGAAAGTCCGTTCTCTCTTCGGTGATCAAGACCACATGAAAAGAGAGCACCAAAGCCAGCATACCTTCGAGGAAGAGACTTATATTTGACCCACCTATTCAAAAAAGAATATCATGTAGGGATATAAAATTTTAAAAGAGAGGTCAGAATGCTGCAAGATCCCGTCCCGACTGGTCTAACCTTTGACGATGTCATTCTCGTTCCACAATATTCCGAATATATGCCTGGAGACGTTGATACGACTGTTACCATCGTTCCTGGCATCACCCTCAACATTCCCGTACTGTCAGCCGCGATGGATACCGTAACTGAGGCCAGAATGGCTATAGCTCTTGCCCGCGAAGGCGGCATGGGCGTCATTCACCGCGCAATGTCCGCCGAAGAGCAGGCTCATGAAGTTGATAAAGTAAAAAAATCCGAATCCGGGATGATTACCGATCCGATTACAATTGGACCGGACCAGACCGTCGGAGAAGCCTTTGGAATCATGAGCACCTTTCGGATTTCCGGAATCCCGGTCATTAAAAACAAGAAGCTTGTCGGAATTGTCACCAACCGGGACCTGAGATTCGAAACTGGCTCCAGCAAAAAGATTTCTGAGGTCATGACCAGCAAGAACCTTGTCACGGTCCCTGTCGGAACCACTCTCGATTCGGCAAAAGAGCTTTTTCAGCTTCACCATATCGAAAAGCTCCCCGTTGTCGATGATGAAGGACACCTTCAGGGATTGATCACCATCAAGGACATTGAAAAAAAGATCAAATACCCAAATTCCGCGAAAGATTCAAAAGGAAGACTGGTTGTCGGCGCAGCCGTAGGTGTCGGGGCTTCAGCAGTGGAGCGGGCTGCACTTCTGGTAAAGGCACAGGTCGATATTCTGGTCATTGATACTGCACATGGCCATTCGAAGGCTGTTGTGGAAATGATCCGCGAGATCCGAAAAAACCACCCGGACCTTCCAATCATGGCCGGAAACATTGCCACGGGCGAAGCAGCCGAAACATTGATCAAAGCTGGCGCCAATCTCCTTAAGGTTGGAGTTGGACCAGGATCCATTTGCACCACAAGAATAGTGGCCGGCGCAGGCGTTCCCCAGCTAACAGCCATCTCCAATGTCAGTAAGGTTTCCAATAAGCACAAGGTGCCCATCATTGCCGACGGGGGGATCAAATACTCCGGCGACATCACAAAAGCTCTTGCGGCAGGAGCAACAGCCGTGATGCTGGGATCTCTTTTTGCCGGAACAGAAGAATCTCCGGGGGAAACCGTTCTCTTTCAGGGCAGATCGTACAAAACTTACCGTGGAATGGGATCCATTGGTGCCATGGAACGTGGAGGCGCAGACAGATACGGTCAGGCCGGCGCAAAGAAACTTGTCCCCGAAGGTATCGAGGGAAGAGTTCCTCACAAGGGAAAACTTGCAGATATGGTCTACCAGCTCGCAGGTGGGCTCAGATCCGGCATGGGCTATTGTGGATGCAAAACGATTCCTGAGCTTCAGGAAAAAGCCTTCTTTGTCAGGATATCTTCTTCCGGACTCAGAGAAAGTCACGTTCATGATGTCATTGTCACGAAAGAAGCTCCCAACTACCGCCGGGAATGGGACGAAAGCTGACCCCCCATCTCTTTTCATCCAAAAAATAAGTTTTCCTGCTTTCAATCGGAGAAATTGCAAGTGAACAGTCATTCAGCACCCCGTCCCGTAGTGATTCTGGACTTTGGATCACAGCTGACCCAAAACATTGCGCGAAGAGTGCGTGAAATGGGTATCTACTCTGAAATTCTCCCTTTTACGACACCCATTGCCCAAATCAGGGACAAAAAACCTCTTGCCATTATCCTCTCGGGCGGGCCTTCCTCTGTTTTTGAACAGGATGCCCCTTCAGTAAACCTGGAGCTCTTCAAACTGGATATCCCCGTTCTTGGCATCTGTTACGGAATGCAGCTCATGGCTAAAGTTCTGGGCGGAAAGGTTGTTCCTGCAGAGGTGAGAGAATACGGAGTCACAGGCTTTCATCGTGAAAAAAATACTTCGTCCATATGGACAGTATTTCCTGATAGTGACCCGGTCCTCATGAGCCATGGAGACAGCATACTTCACCTGCCTTCAGGATTTGTCGGCGCAGGACATACAAAAACAACCCCTTATGCCGCAATGGAAAATCCAAAAGAAAAATTGTTTGGAGTACAATTTCATCCTGAGGTAACCCAAACACGAAATGGCATCAAATTCATACAGAATTTTTTACAAAATGTGGCGGGCGTAACACCAAACTGGTCACTGACAGGATATATCGACAGAAAAATCGAAGAAATCCGCTCAGTGGTCAAGCAGGATCACCTCATCTGTGCCCTTTCTGGCGGAATTGATTCAACCGTAACGGCCCTTCTGTGCCATCGGGCGGTCGGGCCTCAATTCACAGCGGTTTATGTTGATAACGGACTGATGCGTGAGGGAGAGACACAATCCATCGTAAAGGATCTCCAGTCTTTAAAACTGCCTTTGATTGTCTCCCACAGCTCAGAGCTGTTCATTAAACGACTCTCTGGAGTAAAAGATCCTGAGCGCAAAAGAAAAATTATTGGACGGACATTTATTCATGTTTTTCAAAAAGAAGCGAAGCAATTGGGAATGCCGAAGTATCTGGCACAGGGAACGCTCTATCCCGATGTCATAGAAAGTGTTTCCAGCAATGGCTCGTCCAGCGTTATAAAAAGCCATCACAACGTGGGAGGCCTTCCGAAAAGGATGCCCTTTTCTCTCGTCGAACCGCTAAGAGAGCTTTTTAAGGATGAAGTCCGTATTATTGGAAAAGAGTTGGGCTTGCCTGATCATTTTGTTCATCGCCAGCCCTTTCCTGGTCCGGGACTCGCCATCCGGATTCTTGGGTCCATCACCAATGATCGCATCCGAATGGTTCGGGAAGCCGACCGAATCGTCCGTGAAGAACTTGATGGTACAGATACCGGTAAATCTCTTTGGCAGTATTTTGCAGTTCTTCTTCCTGTTCACTCTGTTGGAGTCATGGGCGATCAAAGAACTTATGAGAATGCGATTGCCGTGCGGACGGTCACAAGCGTCGATGGCATGACAGCCGATATCGGGGAAATCCCCCATAGCCTTATGCTCCGAATTTCCCATCGGATCATTTCCGAGGTCAGAGGGATTAACCGAGTCGTTCACGATATATCCCCCAAACCTCCCAGCACAATTGAATGGGAATAGAACGGTTGAAACACCATGTCTGATCAGGATCATTACCAGAAAAACACCAAAAGTGACAAAGAAAACACCGAATATGCCACAACCTTGTCCGGAGAAGTCAGGCTTCAGAAGCTTCTGGCCCATCGTGGGATTACATCCAGAAGAAACGCAGAAGAGCTCATAGCCGGTGGACTCGTTACGGTCAATGGGGTAGTGGAAACCACTCCAGGAACCAAGGTTGATCCACAAAAAGATGTCATAGTCGTTGAGGGAAGAATGCTGCCAAGGGAAAAGGAAACATTTCTCTTCCTTTTCTACAAACCAAAAGGGGTCATCTCTGCGGTCTTTGATCCTGACGGAAAGCCAACTCTTAAGGACTTTTTTCCCAATATCTCCCCACTTTTACATATCGGCAGACTGGATTTTCAAACCGAGGGAGTTCTTCTCCTGACAAATAACGGAGACTTGTCCCAACGAATTCTCCATCCAAGGTTTGCAATTCCCAGAACCTATCTGGTCAAGATACAGGGCGGAGTCGACCCAAGACACCTCGACCTCATCCGGCTCGGCAAAGTCCGTCTTGACGGACACCCGGTTGCACCGATAGAAGTCGAACACGAAAGAACGACTGAAACCAACGCCTGGTACAGGATCACTCTCACTGAGGGTCGGAACAGGGAAGTCCGCAGGATTTTTGAAACCTTTAATTACTTTGTTCTGAAACTTACCCGCATTTCCTTTGGAAATCTTGACCTTAAGGGTCTTGAGCCAGGAGAATTTCGAGTTGTTTCCTCCAATGAGATCAAACAGCTCCTGACCCCCGAAGCAACTTATACTCACAACAACTCCCAAGAGAACAACGCCCGATTTCCGAATCAGCAAAAGGGACGTGAATCCAGAGCAGAGCACACACCCCATTTAAAACATTTTGGAGATCAGAAACAAAAGTCTTCATCAGCACCTGCTATTGTTGAAATAGAAGATCCCTTATCAGCCAAGGGAAATACTTCTCCAGAGATGGAAGAGATTACAGTCAGCCACAATGAGGGGGAGACGGACCAAAGATCCTTTTCCGACAGGCCTGAACGATCTTCTTCTGATCGTTTCCAGCCCAGAGACAGGGCTGAAAGACCACGAGACGGAGGCCAAACTTCATCAGGTGAAGGGACCAGACAAACCAAAAGCACTTATCAGGGAAGCGGAGAAAGAACCAGACCACACTCTTCAAACAGCCGACCTTCAGGACGTCCCGGACAAGGACCGGGTTCCTCCAGAAATGGCAAACCAAAAACAAGGCGCTCTTAACAGATTCATTACGATAAAAAGGAAGAACTCATGGTTCGATCGCACCCAATCATTGATATTGTATCCCTGCCTATAGGATCTATGACAACACTTTCAGGTTGGGTACAAACCGTCAGGGACCACGGCTCTCTTCTCTTTTTTGACTTAAGGGATCGATCAGGAATTGCTCAGGTGGTTATCGATACTGAAAAAAATCCACACCTGATAGAAGCAGCAAAAGCGATGCGGGATGAATGGGTCATTTCTGTTCATGGAACGATTGAAAAAAGACCCGAGGGAACAGAAAACACGACACTCCCAACGGGGCGTCTTGAAATCAGGACAGTGACCATTAATGTTCTGAATACATCCCCGACTCCCCCTTTCCCAATTGATGACCGGACAGAGATCTCGGAAACACTTCGACTCACATACCGATATCTTGATATGAGAAGACCCGAACTTCGCAACAATCTGAAACTGCGAAGTGAGGTGACCCATTTTTTACGAAATCATCTGGTTTCTCAAGGTTTTTGGGAAGTCGAGACCCCTATCCTTACAAAATCAACACCTGAAGGAGCCCGAGATTTCCTTGTCCCATCCAGACTTGAAAAGGGATCTTTCTATGCCCTCCCCCAGTCTCCCCAACTCTTCAAACAACTTCTGATGGTAGGAGGAATTGAAAAGTATTACCAGATTGCCCGCTGCTTCCGGGATGAAGACTTGCGTTCTGATCGCCAGCCTGAATTCACTCAACTTGACATTGAGGCATCCTTTCTGACAGTTGATCAGTTTCTATCCCAAATGGAAGGAATGGTGACAGCACTTTTTTCGCAATTCACTCATCACATTCCACAAAAACCCTTCATGCGCCTTACATATCAGGAAGCCATGGAGAATTACGGAACAGATAAACCAGATCTTCGCTTTGCCCTCAAGATGATGCGCCTTGATGAACAGGTTTCAGGCAATACATTTAAGGTCTTTCTTGATGTTCTCGCTAAAAAGGACGGCTCAGTGATAGGAATTCGCTATCCGGGTGGGGCATCCTTGTCCCGTAAAGAAATGGACACACTTACACAATGGACCATCTCTCAGGGAGCCAGTGGATTGGCATGGATGAAGTGGGAATCAGGAGAACTCTCAAGCCCAATAGCCAAGTTTTTTCCTGAATCCACACAGAAAGCCATTATTGATAGTCTGGAAGCAGAGTCAGGCGATCTGCTCCTCTTTATCGCCGACACAAGATCCAAGGCTCAAAAGATCATGGGGCAACTTCGTCTACATATCGGAGACCGTCTGAATCTTCGGCACCCAGATCATTTCTCTCTTCTATGGGTCGTGGACTTTCCCATGTTTGAGTGGAATGATGAAGAAAATAGACTGGATGCCTTGCATCACCCTTTTACATCACCCCACCTCGATGACCTTGAAAAACTGATCACTGAACCACTTTCCGTTCGCTCGAATGCCTATGATTTGGTCTTGAACGGAACAGAGCTCGGGGGAGGGAGCCAGAGAATCCATGAAAGAACGATCCAGGAAACAGTTCTGAACCTCCTCAAGATTGAAAAAGAAGAAGCTCTGCAAAAATTTGGGTTCTTACTCGATGCTTTGACTTATGGAGCTCCACCACATCTGGGAATGGCTCTTGGGCTGGACCGCCTCATCATGCTTCTTGCAGGAACAGGCTCTATAAGAGACGTCATAGCTTTCCCCAAAACACAAAAGGGATCATGTCTGATGACAAATGCCCCTTCGGATGTCAGTCCTTCCCAACTCAGGGACCTTGGAATCCGTCTGGCGTCAAAAGACTAGCCCCAACCTCTCCATAGATAAGGGGAGATCATGATCCCTCTCCCCTTATTCCATACTTTTCCATCCGGTAAACCAATTGCCGCGTTGTAATGCCAAGTGCAAGGGCTGCCCGGGTCTTCACTCCACCGGAACGCTCCAGAGCCTTTAGAATTCGTTCTCGTTCAAGCTCTCTTATCGTATCAGGCAAATCTGTATTGATTTCATGAACAGTAGCTCCTCTTTGGGTGGAGGACTGTTCCCTTCCCGATACAGAAAGATTTCCACTTGATTCAACTGCTGAAACACCACTGGAGTGGACCGGGAAAAGCGCAAGAGTCTGCACAACGTCACTCGCTGTTATAACGTCTTTTCTAGCCATCACAACGAGCCTCTCAACAATATTTTCAAGCTCACGAACATTTCCTGGCCAGTCATATTCCATAAAAACATCAATCGCATCAGAAGCAATCCGGACATCCCGTCCATTTTCCTCAATAAAGCGAGAGCGGAAGTGCTCAAGGAGAAGAGGGATATCTTCCTTGCGATGTCTTAGTGGAGGAAGGTAGATGGGAATGACATTCAGACGATAATATAAATCTTCCCTAAATCGGTTCATCCTGACTTCCTGATCAAGATTCCGATTGGTTGCAGCAACAATTCTGACATCAATTGGAATAGGCCTGTTTGAACCAATCCTTTCAACAACACGCTCCTGAAGAACCCTTAGAAGCTTTACTTGAACAGAAGGAGGGATCTCTCCTATTTCATCAAGGAAAATCGTCCCCTCATTTGCCGCCTCAAACCTACCCGGTCTCGACAGGCTTGCTCCTGTAAAAGCCCCTTTTTCATGTCCAAACAATTCACTTTCAAGAAGAGTCTCCGGAATAGCAGCGCAGTTGATCTGGATAAAAGGCATCTTATTTCTGGGGCTATTGAAATGAATCGCTTTTGCGATCACCTCCTTGCCTGTTCCACTTTCTCCAAGAATTAAAACAGTCGCCCTGCTTGCGGCCACTTGATGAACGCTTTCTGCAATTTGAGCAACCAGCTTCGATCGTCCGATCCAGCCTGAAATCGTATATCTATTTTTCAAGGCATGTTCGAGTCTGCTCGTTTCATCCTGTAATCGTCGTTTTTCATCATCAAAACTATGTCTCAAAAGAACTGCTTGAGCCATAATGGAGCTGATTGTGGTCAACAAGCGGACATCCTCTTCCA
This sequence comes from Leptospirillum sp., assembly GCA_027323445.1. Taxonomy (GTDB): domain Bacteria; phylum Nitrospirota; class Leptospirillia; order Leptospirillales; family Leptospirillaceae; genus Leptospirillum. Next base: position 69,100 of record DAHWBS010000001.1, on the reverse strand, counting down.
GACTCTCCTTCCCCCCTGAAGCGCTTCTATCCGCAGAAAGAACACCCAGCTTCCTCCCCTGAAAAATAAGGGGAACAGCAATAAAGGCTGTCTTTTCCTTCTTTGACAGCCTCGACCCGGTTCTGTTCAAAAAGCGTGGCTCAAGAGAGATATCTGGGACAATGACCGGCTCACCACTTTCCAGAACCATTCCAGTGATACCTTCACCTTTTTTAAACCGCCCCCGTTCTTTTTCTTCTTCGGAAAGTCCATGAGCGATTTCTGTTGACAGCTCATCCGATGCTCCTTTCAGAAGAAGTATCGAACTTCGGTGAAGCCCAAGGTTTTGGTCCAGGATGGCAAGGATCTTCACGAGAGCAACATCCAGATCAGGACAACTTGCAAGCTCCTGACTGATTGAAAACAAGGTCGTAAGTTCCTGGATGATTTGATGTTCGGATTCCATAAAGCCCTTTCTGATCGAAAAGGTCCGCTACAATCTGAAAAATGGAAGAAAAGAAGGAAGAAAAAAGGCCCGAAGGAATCCCTTCGGGCCAACAGGATAAATAGATTCTACAACAAAACAGATAGACAGAACCTAGACGTCATAGTACAGGAAGAACTCATGTGGATGAGGACGAAGGCGAACTTGATCCACATCCCTTTTGCGCTTCTCTGCAATCCAGACTTCAATCATATCCTTGGTAAAGACCCCGCCCTTAAGGAGGAAATCATGGTCTTTCTCCAAAGCATCAAGGGCACCCTCAAGGCTTCCGGGCATTTGCTTGATCTTTTTTCTTTCCCTGTCAGACATTTCATAGATATCCTTGTCGAGTGGTGCTGGTGGAACAAGCTTGCGCTCCATTCCATCGAGACCTGCCATCAACATGGCCGAAAACGCAATATAGGGGTTGGCGCTGGGATCCGGGGTCCGAAACTCAATTCTCTTTGCTTTTTCACTTTTTGAGTACATCGGGATACGGATACAGGCAGAGCGATTCCTCTTCGAATACGCCAGATTGATAGGCGCTTCATAACCAGGAACCAGTCTTTTGTAAGAATTTGTTGTTGGAGCAATAAAGGCCAGCAAAGCAGGAGCGTGATGAAGAAGTCCTCCAATGTAATGAATGGCCATCTCGGATAAATCCGCATAACCACCTTTTCCGAAGAAGAGATTCTTTCCACCCTTCCAGAGACTCTGATGGCAGTGCATTCCTGAACCATTATCCTGAAAAAGGGGCTTTGGCATAAAGGTGGCAGACTTGCCATATTTCAAGGAGGTATTTCTAACGACATACTTATACTTCATCACGTTATCAGCCATTTTTGTCAACGTGTCATAACGCATATCAATTTCACACTGTCCGGCTGTTGCTACTTCATGATGATGGACTTCTGTCCTGATACCCAGTTTTTCCATCGTCAGAATCATTTCCGATCGCAGATCCTGAAGGGTATCATTTGGGGAAACAGGAAAATAGCCTTCCTTGTGGCGAATTTTATAACCAAGGTTTGGCATTTCGTCCCGGTCAGTATTCCAGATTGCCTCGGAGGAATCCACGGAATAATGGGCATAGTTCGACCCCTGGCCAAATTTTACATCGTCGAAAACAAAAAACTCTGCCTCAGGTCCCCAATAGGAAACGTCCGCAATTTTCTTGAGATAGCTCTCGGCTTTTTGAGCAATCAAGCGGGGATCCCTGGAATAAGACTCTCCGGTAATAGGGTCTTTGATATTACAAATCAGGACCAAGGTCGGCACTTGAGTATAGGGGTCCATGAAAGCAGAAGCCGGATCTGGAATCAAAAGCATGTCCGATTCATTAATTGCCTGAAAACCTCGGATACTTGATCCATCGAAACCTTTTCCCTCGACAAAGGACTCTTCTGACAGTTCATGGAGCGAAGTCGAAATATGCTGCCATGCGCCAAAAAGATCCGTAAAGCGGTAATCGATAATCTGTACATTGTTTTTTTTAGCAAATTCAAGAACTTCTTTCGGTGTCATCGAGTCGGGCTCCTTTCTTGATCAATCTTGATGGCCGGGATTCAAAATCCCTTAAAATATTGGGATGGAGGCACAAAAAAAGCGTCCTTTCATCAAAAAGACGCCTTTGTCTTTCGACCGATGGGAAATATGGATCACGCTCCGAAGGATTCTAGGCATTCAAAGCAAGACTGTCAAGACTGATTGTCAAAAAACAAAAGAACGGCAAAAGATCATAGTTCTCCCATCGCCCCGAAACTTCATTTCTGACAAAATCAGTCGACAAACTGCTGACGAAAAAAATCAAATCCTTTAGTATAAGGAAGAATAAAATCATAGCTCGATAACCCATCTGACTCGATTAGCAATCGCTACAAACCGATGGACGTGGGGAGATTAGCTGATCAATACAGACAGGGTCCCAGAAAACCCCATGGAAAGTCCCGTTATACTAAGGATATGAAAAATGGCTCAAGACAAGTGTATTCCCGATAAAGCCGAGGTGCTGGTGATCGGAGGCGGCTCAGCAGGACGATATGCCGCAAAAGCAGCCGCCAGAAGAGGTGCACAGGTCATGCTCGTTGACCCTGGCCCATTTGGTGGTCTTTGTATCCTGAAAGGCTGTATGCCTTCAAAAGCGTTGCTGAGGTCGGCCCACGTCAGACACCTCATTGTATCGGAACTTCCGGAATTGGGTCTCCGGCTTTCCGGTGGGCATATCGATCTGGACATGAATTATATTGTTGATTCAAAAGACAGGATCATACAGGACTTTGCAGATGATGCCCTTCAGGGGATTCTTGACAATCCATCCATAACCCTGATTGAAGGTTTATTCCGATTTACCGGAACACATGAAGGGGTCATCTCAGGACAGCCCGTCAGATTTCAAAAAGCCATCATCGCTTCCGGAACCCGTATCAGACTCCCCGATATTACGGGTCTAGACACTAAAGACATTATGACTTCTGATGACATTCTCGAAACAAGAGTGCTTCCCAAAAAAGTTGTTGTGATCGGAACAGGACCTGTCGGACTTGAACTTGGACAATACCTTCACAACATGGGATCAGAGGTTACCATCCTCAATATCAATCCGGAATGGGGACATGGACTTGACCGGATCATCTCGGAAGCATATCTCGATGCCTTGAGAGCAAGAGGACTTTCCATTCAAATGGGCATCACGAAAGAGTGGGTCGAACGGACCCAGGAAAGCCCAATCCTGCACTATATTCACAAGGGTACAAAAAAATCTATTCCGTTTGACCGCCTTCTGTCTGCAATCGGGAGAATACCGGATACCCACTCTCTTGATCTGGCCGCCGCAGGAATTGAGACGGGCGAAAAAAATATCATCAAGGTTCTCCCTACATTACAAACAAGCAATCCTGATATTTATGCCGCGGGAGATGTTACAGGAATTCTTCCGGTTCTGAATGTTGCGACATTCCAGGGAGAAATGGCTGGTGAAAATGCGACAAGGGAATTGCCCCTTCCCATCCCGGATCCCCCTGTCCCTGTCGCTATCTTTACCGATCCGGAGTATGCCCGATCAGGATTATCCGAAAGCGAGGCCATTCATAAAGGCCATTCGGTAATCACCGGCAGAATCCCATTCACAGACCTTGGAAAAGCCATTGTTTACAGGAGAACTGACGGATGGCTGAAAATTGTTGCCGATCAAGGGACCCGCAGAATTTTGGGGGCAGAAATGTTTGGTCCAGGAGCCTCGGACCTTATCCATGTGATTCATGTCGCAATCGCATTAGGCGCAACCCTTGAGGATTATCAAAAAATTCTTCACATACACCCTACGTTTGCAGAAATATTTAAATACCTGGTAGACAACTTGACCGATGCCATCTGATGCTCAAAGATAAAAGCCTGCACTCCCAAAAATCTTCAGGGGAATAAATGAAAAAATCTTTTTCACTGCTCATTATTCGTCCTTCAAAAAAAAGTCAGCGAGAATGGATACAGACGGTACAGACACTTATTCAGGTTTCGGATTCCCCATTTAAAATTTCGGCTTTTATTGATCCTGATCCTTCTGAAGACTTTTGTTTTATTGCTAACTATGAACAGATTCCATTCGAAAAATCCTGGCCTGAGATCAAAGAACACCATGAAACACATGTTGTTCTTTACGAAGAAGATCGGGTTCAAGCAGGAGTCCCCGAAAACACTCCCACCTTACCGTTTGACTTCATCGAACTCCTTCAGCAGGAGATTACCGCAAAATTCTCTCTGTTTTCTGTTCTAACCCGTCTCCAGACCTTTATTCAGACAATCACCCGACTTGGTTCTACAGAGATTTCTTTTGCCCAAATGATCTCAAATGCAACCCGAAATTTTTTAAATGCCAGAGTCACCATCTATCTCAAATCAGATTTGCAATCCAAAACCCTGCAGATTGAGGCCAAAAGTATCGAAGAGAATTTCCTTGCAACGGACCATCATTTTGTACTGCCGCCCCTGTTTTTCAGAGAATCCGACTTCATCAACAACCCAACCACACTCCATTCCCCCGATTTTGCTCCACCAGAGTTCAGGGAACTTATCCAGAACAGCCCTTTCTACCTGTTGCCAATTGACTGCCAGCTACCATTACCAAAGCATTTTCTTCTTGTTATTCCGAATATGCTTGACAAACACGAGATGAAAGCAACTGTAGAACTAAAAAATGCGATTGAACTCTGCTTTCCTCTTTTAGGAACAAGTTTTTCCCTCCACAAAAACCATTTTGCACTCAAAAAGAAGGCCGATTTTGACACCATGACCGGTGCCTATAACAGAGCTTCTATCGAAGAAATACTTTCAAATGAAATTGCTCAAACCAAACTTCAAGGAAGCAGCCTGTCCGTTCTCATGGTCGATCTTGACCATTTCAAGAAAGTCAATGACAAATTCGGCCACCTTGCCGGAGACGAGGTTTTGATTGAGCTGACAAGGAGTATCTCGGCAGCTCTTCGCTCCGAAGATCGCATAGGACGTTATGGAGGAGAAGAGTTTTTGCTCATTCTGCCAGGAACCACTATAAAAACGGCAAAAATCATCGCGGAAAGAATCCTGAAGAAGGTTCAAGAATTAACGTTTATAAAATACCCGGATATACGTCTGACCGTCAGTATTGGAATTGCCTCTTACCCGGAACATGCACCTCATCTGATCGGACTTTTGTCACTGGCTGATCAAATGCTCTATAACTCAAAATACTCTGGTCGCAACAGAGCCTCTTCACCAAAAGACCGGATCGAACCATCCGAACAGGAAATCATCTCAAAATGAAACACATCAATTCGGCCAGCGCAATTGCGAAAGGGATCCGGCCCTTTTCTCGTATTCTCTGAGTCTGGCCTCATTAACCAAAACACTCAAAACATACCGCTCCCTCTCATCTCCTCTTCGACCACTATACAACCCAATCATTCCGGAAACGGATCCGTGAGACAGAATCAGATCATGTCTAATAATCATCATCCCGACTCTCACATTAACATTGATCTGGTACAAGTCCTTAGGAGAAAGGGCCCATAACCGTGATCCCTTTTTGCGAGCAAAGTGTTTTTTCCAGAACGAGTAATGAATTTGAAACAATCCATAGTCACCAGAAAGCCTATTTATTGCTTCTGGATTAAAAGAGGACTCTTTCTCCATAATGGCAACACCCAAATCAACGGGAACACCTAGAAGGACTGATTGTCGAACGATTTCACCAGAAATGCTCCCGGCCTGTTTTCGGGAGAGATGAACGCGGTTATGATCGAAAATATAAGCAGCCAGAACATCCTGATTCGAATGACACCAATCCTCGGAAAAAGACAGGGGAATAAAGGTGGAGACAAACATGAAAGCAAAAACGAAAGAAAGGGCTCCCACAAAAAACAGGGAGCCCTTTCTTGGTCTGAAGAACCACAAGCAAAAAAGCAGAAGCAGATAAACTCTCTTCAACCTAGGTTGAAAAAGAGCTTCCACAACCACAGGAACTCTTGGCATTTGGGTTCTTGATCGCAAAACCGGATCCATAGAGATTCTCGACATAGTCCACTTCAGCACCATCGAGCAAGGGATAGCTTTGCGCATCGATGAAAAGTTTCACGCCAGACTCTTCAATAACCTGATCCATTTCTCCAGGAGCCTCTTCAAAAGCCATTCCATATTGAAAACCGTGGCAACCTCCGCCTGAAACATAAACACGAAGACCATAACCGGCTTTGTTTTCTGAAGTCAGATATTCACTGACTTTTTCAACTGCTTTTTCTGACATGCTGATCATCTACTATATCCTCCTGTTGTGATTCCGTTTGAATAATTTAGTTATATGCCATTATCTTACGATTTCGGCCTACAATAGGAGCGGGCCTTCGCTTCCTGTTAGAGAGAATCACGGAATCCACAATCTCCCCACAGAGAATGCATCTCCAACCCCGGAAACCCAAATAACCTGTATCGTCATTTAAATCATTAAACTCTTCTTCAAACATCTCCGTATGGCATCTTGGGCATTCCATCGCTGACCTCCGTCTATTGTCATCAGACAATCCAGAATTCTTTCAACGATACACTAGCAATACCCGTGCCAAAACAATAAGAACTTTCAATAATTAACTTTTCTCAAACAAGATTATGCGACACAAAAAAAATCATATCAAAATGAAACATGTTTAGAAACCATTATTTCGAATTGATACAGGTCTGGCAGATAAAAGAATTACCCCGGACCCATGACTTTATGATAGAGGGAAAAACCATAATACGCATTAAAGATAATCACAAAAGTCGGGACAAGAATTGTCAGTATGACAACAATGATTGTAATCCACTTCTTGCCGTCCATCGGGGTCTGCATTCTTTCGCCTCAGATCTAGTAGAGGATTTCCTCAATGGAATAAACAACTTCCCCTGATGGGATGCGAATTGTGACACTTTCCCCCTTTGAGTGACCAATCAATGCTTTACCCACCGGAGACTGGATCGATATTTTGCCAAGCTTCAGGTCTACCTCTTCCTGTCCGACCAGGGTATACCGCTTTTCTTCACCGGTGGCTGAAACCAGCCTGACCGTCGCACCAAAGGTAACCCTCGATGGATCCTGATGGGCAGAGGAGACAATAATGGCTGCTGATATTTTCTGTTCAAGTTCCTGAATTCTGGAACCCAAAAAACCCTGACGTTCTTTTGCGGCATGATATTCTGCATTTTCGGAAAGATCACCATGGGCCCGTGCTTCGGCAATATCTGCAATATTTTTGGGGCGTTCCACGTGTTTAAGACGATCAAGCTCCTCCACCAATTTATCATAACCTTCTTTAGTCATTGGTAACTGATTCATTATCTCACCTTTTCTTTTTTCTTTAAATATGACAACACGTTTTCAGACACAAGAGAGAACTATCTACGAATCTCCTGCAAAGAAATGACTTCTTCTAGGACATTTGGTCTTGATGCATCCAAAAGAGCCAAGGCCAAGGCCTTAGCTCCTGCCACCGTCGTGTAATAGGGAATATTTCTCGCAAGTGTTTCCCGTCTGATCGACAGAGAATCTCTCTGGGAGCTTTTACCAGACACAGTGTTCACCACAAGAGCGATTCTAGCATCGGCAATCTGGTCAACAATGTGAGGAGAGCCCTCTTTTACCTTATTAACATGCTCAACCTCCATCCCTGCAGCAATCAGCACATCGCGAGTTCCGCCTGTGGCAACAAGTTGATATCCCAGAGAATCGAGGGAACGACATATTTCAATAATAGCTGGTTTATCCCTGTCAGATACACTGACAAAAACACGTCCATGCTTTGGGAGACTCATCCCGGCACCCTCTTGGGCATCCAGAAATGCTTTTGAAAAACGACGGGAAAGCCCCATAACCTCGCCGGTGGACTTCATCTCCGGCCCAAGAATTGTATCAACGCCAGCAAATTTTTTGAATGGAAAAACCGCTTCCTTGACTGAAACAAAGGGTGTGCGAGCAACCTCTCCATGAGAGAGTCCAAAATCAGCCAATGACTTTCCAAGCATAATCTTCATTGCTATTTTTGCGAGAGGAAGACCAATTGACTTGCTGATGAAAGGAACTGTTCTCGAGGCTCTTGGGTTGACCTCCAGGATGTAAACCTTTTCGTTCTGGACAGCAAACTGGATGTTCATCAGCCCCTTGACCGAAAGCCGAAGCCCAAGCTTGATCGTCTGCTCCCTCAATATTTGAAGAACCTTTTCTGAAAGGTTCATTGGCGGGAGGAAACAGGCTGAATCACCAGAATGGATTCCGGCTTCCTCAATATGCTCAAGGATCCCACCGATGTATACAGACGTTCCATCGCACAATGCATCGACATCCACTTCGGTCGCCTGACCAAGAAACGAGTCGATCAAAAGAGGAAAACGAAAATCCAGACTGGAAGCCCTTGCAAGATAGGTGGACAGATCCTCTTCATCGTACAGGACCTCCATGGCCTCTCCACCCAGAACGTAAGAAGGACGAACCAGCACAGGAAATCCCACTGACCTTACAACATCAGGGGTCTCTGCTATGGAATAAGATAACGCGCTCAGTGGTTGTAATAGCCCCAGGTCCTGGATCACATCCCGGAATCTCTCCCGATCTTCCGCCAGATCGGTCATCTCAGGAGATGTCCCCAGGATAGGAATGTTTTTTTCTGCGAGGACTGCTGCAAGCTTGAGAGGAGTTTGTCCGCCGAACTGTACAACAACTCCCAAAAGATTTTCTCCTTCCAGAATTCCGAGAACATCCTCACTGGTAAGAGGATCAAAATACAGTCGGTCCGAAATATCGAAATCCGTAGAGACTGTTTCAGGGTTGCAATTGACCATGACTGCATCAAATCCCATTTCCCTGGCAGCCATTACTCCATGAACGCAACAATAGTCAAATTCGACACCCTGACCGATCCTGTTTGGCCCCGATCCAAGGATAACAACACTTTTCTTCAGGGAACTTGAGAGATTCCTTTCGTCAACCCCGGAATAGGTCCCATAAAGATAAGGCGTAACGGTATCGAATTCCGCAGCGCATGTATCAACCCTGCGGTATTGGAGAGAAATCCCTCTTCGTTGACGCATCTCCCTGACAAGAGACTCATCTTTTTGCAAAAGTTCGGCGATTCTGCGGTCAGACAAACCATCTTTTTTTGCTTTTCTCAAAAGGTCGTCCGGAAAAAGGGCAAGCGGTTCGTTACAACGTTCGGATATCTCGACTTCGAGGTGGACCAGTTCCAGAATTTCATTCAGAAAAAACGGATCCACTCCGGTCCACTCATAGATCTTCTCCACAGAATAACCTTGCCTGAACGCTTGGGCGATTCGATGTATCCGGTCATCAAGGGATAACCGCAACATCTCTTCGACCTCCATGGCGCTCGCTGGAAGAGCTGGAGAGGCAAAGCCGGAGCGATTGTTTTCAAGAGATCTAAGAGCCTTCATCAAGGCTTCCTTGAAGTGATGGCCGATTCCCATCACCTCTCCCACTGATTGCATTTGTGGTCCAAGGATCCTCGATGCCTGGGCAAATTTTTCAAAATGGAATCGGGGAACCTTGACCACAACATAATCAATGCTTGGTTCAAAAGCTGCAGGGGTTACCTTCGTAATATCATTTTTGATCTCATCGAGCGTATACCCGATTGCAACCTTTGTTGCGACCCTTGCAATCGGAAATCCGGTTGCCTTGGATGCCAGAGCTGAGCTTCTTGATACTCTTGGGTTCATCTCTATTACAAGCACCCTGCCAGATTCTGGGTTGACAGCAAACTGGACATTGGAGCCACCAGTTTCCACACCGATTTCCTTGAGGATGGAAATTGCAGCATTTCTGAGATATTGATATTCCCTGTCGGTCAACGTCATCGCCGGCGCAACCGTAATACTGTCCCCGGTGTGTATACCCATTGGATCAAGATTTTCAATGGAGCAAACGATAATGGAATTATCCGTGTGATCCCTGACAACTTCGAGCTCGAATTCCTTCCATCCCAGCAAGGACTCTTCCACCAACACCTCGCTAACAGGGCTCAGGTCAAGACCGGATAAAACCTTTTGCTCAAACTCTTCGACATTTCTTGCGATACCTCCCCCTGTCCCGCCCAAAGTAAACGAAGCTCTGATAAGAACTGGAAAAGGAATCGAGGCTAACGCCCGATTCGCCTCTTCGAGAGAATGGACAACAAAGCTCTTGGGGCTGCTCAAACCTATCTTTTCCATCGCTTTTTTAAATAACCCTCGATCTTCTGCCTTTCGAATGGAATCAACAGATATCCCGATCAACTTGATTCCCAAACGGGACAGGACTCCCCGATCGGAAAGGCTCACCGCGAGATTCAATGCCGTTTGACCACCCATGGTCGGCAAGATTGCATCAGGACGATCCACCTCAAGAACCCGTTCCAAGGCCTCCACAGTCAATGGCACCATATAGGTTTTGTCTGCCAGGTCGGGATCCGTCATGATCGTTGCCGGATTCGAATTCACAAGGGAAACGATATATCCTTCCTCCTTGAGAGCTTGAACCGCCTGGGTTCCCGAATAATCGAACTCCCCTGCTTGTCCAATGACAATTGGGCCAGAACCGATGATCATGATTTTTCGAATATCTGTACGCTTAGGCAATTTCCCTCTCCCGGTCCGAAGGTGTCATCGGAATTCTGTCCTCTTCATCATCTGTTTCTTCTTTTTCCTGGATATACCCTTCGAAAAGCTCCAGAGAAAAAAGGGTCTCCATCGCACTCTCATATTCATCCATCGAGATCGGTCGGTTAATAGAGACTTTTTTAAGAGCCCTGTTTGCGGGAAAATACTGGGCCATCAAGGAAACAGACGTATCCTTTCCAAGATTTTCCTGAATAAATGCCCCTGTCTTCTCCAAACCACCAATGCTATTTGGCATGATCAAATGTCGAACCAAAAGACCTTTTTTCGCGATTCCATTTTCATCCAGAACAAGATTGCCAACCTGACGGAACATTTCAAGAACAGCTAGCCTGTTAAAATAGACATAACGATCTGCCTTCGATATGCGCCGGGCATAAATCTCCTCCGAGTACTTCATGTCCGGGAGGTAAATATCAATCAGCCCCTCCAGCAATCGCAGCATCCCCACATCATCATATCCGTTGGAGTTGTAGACAATCGGAATCGAAAGTCCGGATTCACGGGCAATAATAATGGAAATCAGGAGAGATGGGACGACATGACTGGGCGTCACAAGGTTAATATTGTGCGCCCCTCTTTTCTCAAGATCCAAAAAGATACGGGAAAGCTCCTGGAATGTAATTTTTTTGCCATAATCCATTTGACTGATCGGGAAGTTTTGGCAAAAGTCACAGGATAAGTTGCAAGATGTCAGGAAAACCGTGCCTGAACCTCTGACGCCGGAAATGCAGGGCTCTTCCCCAAAGTGCAGATTGGCAGCAGAAAGGGAGATACTGACCCCCGTCCGGCACGTTCCCGTTTCACCAGAAATACGATCTACCTGGCAATTTCTGGGACAGACAGTGCAGCCGCGGTACTTTTCCCAAGCAAGTATGGCCCTTTGTCTCCAAAATTCACTACGAATGATGGATGAGTCAAAAGCATCAGAAAACAAGCGGCTACCTCTTCAACATTTGGAGAAACTCGGAAAAGATTGGCAAGGCATCCGTAGGCCCTGGTGCAGCCTCCGGGTGGAACTGAACGGACAATATCGGAGAGCGGGAGAAACGGATTCCCTCGAGTGATCCATCGTACAGGCTCCTGTATATAGGCTCACACCCATCAGGAAGACTGTCTTCCCGAACAGCATAATTGTGATTCTGAGAGGTAATCCAAACCTTTCCTGAGCGAAGGTCCACGACCGGATGATTGATTCCGTGGTGACCAAAGGAAAGTTTGTAGGTTTTTGCCCCGACCGCCAAACTTAACAGCTGGTGTCCCAGACATATTCCCAAAATAGGAAGACGGCCCAAGAGTCCCCTGACCTCTCCAATAATAGATGTCAGCCGGGACGGGTCCCCAGGACCATTTGAAAGGACAACCCCATCGGGACGATCATCCAGAATTGACTTGGCCCTTGTGTCAGGAGGAACAACCCGGACTCTTACGCCAAGATCCTCCAGACACTTTTTGATGGATCCCTTTGCCCCAAAATCAATAAGAACAACTTCAAGAGCGGAAGTGAATGACCTTTTCAAGGTTTCATTCAGGGAAAGTCCCTGACGAACAAGATCAAGTGACTCAATGGAAGGGACTCGCCTTGCCCGTTCGATCAGTCGGGACGACTCATCCGTCTCGGTCGTAAGAATGCCTCGCAGAACACCTTTTTCCCTCAAATGACGCGTCAGTGATCGGGTATCAATTCCCTGGGCGGAAACGGTCCCCTGCTCCAGAAGATAGTCAGGCAATGTTTTGATACATTGATGGTGCGAGGGCTGATGGCACATCGCCGTAGTCAGGAATCCTGAAAGCTGTATTTTCGAAGATTCAGCATCAACCTCGTTAATCCCGGTATTACCGATCATCGGTGATGTCATCACTACAATCTGTCCAGCATAAGAAGGGTCCGTCAGAACTTCCTGATACCCCGACATCGCAGTGTTAAAAACGACTTCACCCGACACTGTTCCGGATGCACCAACACTTTGCCCCGAAAAGATCATCCCGTCTTCCAGGACCAGAGCAATGGGAGGAAAAGATTTCATCGCCCCACCTCTTTGTCCTTTGCCCGGTCAAAGACAAGTCGGCCATTCATAAAAGTTTTTTTAACCTCTCCTCCAATGACTGATCCTAAAAATGGAGAGTTACGGCTCTTGGAACGAAAAAAATCTTTTTCAACTGTCTGCCGCTTTGATAGATCCAGAAGGGTAAAATCCGCAAGGCCGTCTATCCGGACTTCGCCCACTGGCAGCCTGAAGTGGTGCGCAGGATGATTGGCCATAAGAAGGATCAGTTTTTCGAGTGTCAGTTCTCCACTCTCCACAAGTCCATATCCAAGGGAGAAGGCTGTCTCAAGACCAATGATACCGAAAGGAGCCTGATCAAACTCCCGCTCCTTTTCATGAGAAGCATGGGGGGCATGATCAGTTGCAATCATATCGATTGTACCGTCGGCAAGCCCCTCGATCACCGCTTTTCGATCCGCTTCCTGCCGGAGCGGAGGGTTCATCTTTGCATTGGTGTGGTGATGACGAACAGACTCATCTGTCAACGAGAAGTAATGAGGACAGGTCTCAGCCGTCACGGGGAGACCATCTTTTTTGGCCTGACGAACGAGCCGGACTCCACCTTCGGTAGACAGATGAGCAATGTGGAGCTTTCCTCCGGTCAAACGAAGAACCTCGATATCCCTTGCAATGACAACATCTTCAGAAGCATTCGGAATTCCCTTCAACCCTAAGGTTGTACTGACCCAGCCTTCATTCATGACCCCACCATCGGAAAGATCCCTGTCTTCACAATGATCAATGATCGGAAGACCTGTCATGATTGAATACTCCAGTGCTCTCCTCATAAGCTTTGCTGTCCGGACAGGCAATCCATCGTCAGAGAAAGCAATACAACCTGCCTCGGCGAGAGACACCATTTCCGAGAGATTCTCTCCTTTCAGGCCTATTGAAACGGCACCGATCGGAAAGATCCTGCACAATCCAATATCCTCGGCCTTGCGAATCATTTCTCTTGTAACACCGGGGTGATCATTGACAGGATTCGTATTGGCCATCACACAAACGCTTGTAAACCCACCTGAGACAGCTGCTTTCGACCCACTTTCAATTGTTTCCTTATACTCAAATCCGGGTTCCCTGAAGTGTGCATGTACATCGACGAATCCAGGCACAAGAAGTGCACCCCCTCCTTCATAAACAGAAATGGAAGACGGAACCTCAGCAACAACTCCAAAATCACGAACCTTTCCCTCCAAAACCAGAATATCCCCCGTCCGGTCCACCTTTTGGGCAGGATCAAGCATTCTGACATTTTTCAGGAAAAAAGATCCCTTCCGTTCAAGCTGGTGCACGATTGTCCTCCTCGGGACGCCCCCCGGCCATTAAAAGATAAAGGATGGCCATTCTGATAGCCACTCCATGATGAACCTGATCCAAAACAGCTGAGCGGTCTGCGAACATCTCTTCTCCCTGTATTTCAATTCCCCTATTGACCGGACCAGGATGTAATACAATCGCATCTGGAGCCGCCCAGGAGAGCTTTTCAGGAGAAAGACCGAACAACCTTGAGTACTCCTCTATTGAAGGGATATAGCCAGATGCCTGTCTCTCAAGCTGTAACCTCAGCAACATAATGACATCGGCTTGATCCAACCCTTCCCTCAGGGTATGGAAAACCTCAAGACCCCACTTTCTTGCCTCCTTAGGGATCAGCGTTGGTGGTCCCACAACCCTGACATTCATCCCCATCATTTGCATGGCAATGATATTTGAACGGGCAACCCGGCTATGAAGAACATCTCCAACGATGGCAACGGTCAATCCGGACAACTTCTTTTTTCTTTTCTGGATTGTAAACAGATCAAGAAGAGCCTGAGTCGGATGCTCCCGCAAACCATCACCGGCATTAATCACATGACAACCGACCTGTTTTGCAATCCATTGGGGAACACCTGATGCAGAATGACGGATGACAATGCCATCTGCCCCCAGTGCTTCAATTGTCCTGACTGTATCAAGGAGACTTTCCCCTTTTACAACACTCGACTGGGTTGTCGTTATATTGATCACATCAGCGGAAAGTCTTTTACCAGCAATTTCGAAAGAGGTCCGTGTTCTGGTCGATGGCTCGTAAAAAAGATTGACAATAATCTTCCCTCTGAGGGAGGGAACCTTTCGAACAGAGCGTGAGGAAAGGTCCAGAAAAGAGTCTGCTGTCTTGAAGATTCCTTCGATTTCAGGAACAGACAGGTCTGAAATGGACAGAAGATGTTTTTTTTCAAGAGTATGGACGGGAAGGGAAAGATTCATGATGACATCCTGACAAGAGTGACCGATTCATTATTATCCTCAAGAAGAACGCGCACTTTCTCCTGCCTGCTTGTAGGGATGCTTTTGCCAACAATATCGGCTCGAATCGGAAGCTCCCTGTGCCCGCGATCAATCAATACGGCAAGCTGCACAGAAGATGGCCGGCCAAGATCCATTAAAAAATCCAGGGCGCAACGGACAGTTCTACCCGTATAGAGAACATCGTCAACCAAAACAATCCGGCTGTCATCTATGGAAAAAGGAATATCGCTTTCTCTCAGAAAGGGAGGAGCCGCACGAATTGCAAGGTCATCCCTGTAAAGAGTGATGTCCAGTGTTCCCATCGGCGGTGCAACACCTTCTATGCTCTCGATGACCGCGCCAATTCTTTGTGAAAGGAGCGCGCCTCCCTGAAGGATTCCGACCAGACACAAGTTTTTTGTCCCCTGATTATGCTCAAGGATTTCATGAGCCATCCTGCGAATCGTGCGACCTATCTGGCTTGAATCCATAAGAACACGAGGACCGCCTTGAGGGTTCATGGGGATTCCTGTCTCAAAAAGTCGGATTGTTTTGAAAAAAGGATGGAAGGCAAATAACGATTTTGCGAAGGGAAAAACAGGAATAAGGAAGTAGAAGAAACTCTCACGGAACCCTTTCCCAGGCTCTCAGTCCTGGATTTAAAAGGATAGACAACTGACGACAAAGTCTTAAAAAAATAGTGTTTTCATCAACACATCAAACAGAAAAAACTATTTGGAAGGAGATGTTTCAGGCTGATCCTTGCCTTCCATCGCCAAGCCGTTCTGAAGCCCCATTTTCTGAAACGAAGGTTTGACAAGTTTTGTCATATGGGTCGTACCATCTTCATGTACTTCAGGGTAGACACAGTAATTTGCCAAAATGGTTGCCTGAGTATCTTTGAAGAAGTTACCGGAAAAGAGGCCGCCGGTCAATATGGTACCTGCCTTCACCAAAAATCCCCGGTACATATCAATGTTCCGCCTGTAAATCTTTCCATTTTCAATATCAAAGTTTGGTTTCCCATCAACAATGCTGTTTTCATCCTGCTCTACCGTCCAGAGCCACTCCCTCACCCCCTGCAGATTTGTAAAAACAGCGGCCTCGCGTGTCCATGGATGCTGATTGATCGGCATGAAATAAGGATAGAGCTGATGGAGTCTTTCCTCCGCAAGCATCATCCTCTTTTCCCAGGAAGCCCTCCATGGAGAATACTCCTTGACCGGAACCGTCTTTTCGGCGAGAACATCATCCATCTCTTTTGCCAGCAATGCATAGTCGGTATAGATGCCCTCCAGTTTCTTGTGAACAGGGGCGACCGGATAATCAGGTTTTCCGGCCACAACCCATGCATGGGCAGCCGATTCCTGGAAAAAGAGGTTACCCAGCAACTGAAAACCCAGAACAAACAATACCACTCTGAATACCTTCATCTCAGCTCCTTCAGGTTGCATAGCCAACGTTCACAAGCCAGACGCAAGATTTGCAATACCATATCTTTCAAAACATATTCTTATACCTGAGAGCACCCACCCACCTGAGGCACCCGGGAAAAAGCGGGAAATAGCCGGTCATAAGTCATTAACAAAGACTCCGGCAAAACACGCACTTCATGAATCGATGTCATAAAGTTCGTATCCCCATCCCATCGGGGCAACAGATGAGAGTGCAGGTGTCCGGGAATACCCGCACCGGCTGTCCGACCGACATTGACTCCCATATTGAATCCAGTCGGCTGATACTCATCAAAAAGAATCTTTTCCGCATGTTTCAGAAGGTACATCATCTCGCTGAGAGTCGACTGGGATTGTTCTGAAAACGTTCCGGCATGATGATACGGAACAACCATCAGATGACCGCTTGTATAAGGAAATGCATTCAGAACAATGTAACAGTCCCGACCGCAAAAAAGGACAAGACGATCCCTTCCCACGCCAGACCTTCCGAGATCACACAATATACAATCACTTTTTGGAGTGACTTCACCGTTTTTCTTGATGTATTCCATTCTCCAAGGTGCGCTCAAACCTTCCATCGCTTCCCGTCATTCAGAAAAAGGTTGATCCCGCGCTCGAGTTCTTCTGCTACAGAAGACACCGAATGGCTGGAAACAGACATTCGGCGTTCCGGATACTCCGCATCACCATACCAGGAAAAGGAAAGATGGATTGTTATTGCAAACAGGCTTCTGGCTCTTTGAGAGACCCGCTCACCCCACTCGACCAAAGCCAACTTTTCCTGTGCACATTCCGTCAGTGCCCATTCAAATTCTTCAGAGGCTTTTTGTGCGAAACGGTCAAGGTCCCCATGGAACAGAGGAATCCGTCCGCCATCATAAGACTGCCACGTCAGAAAAGTTGGACTCGTCAAAACCTCATTGATGCCTAAAGCGACGGCAACTCCTTTACAGAAGCTGGTTTTTCCAATTCCCGTTGGACCCGAGAGCAAGACAAGCGTTCCCGGAGAAACACGTTTTCCCAAAAACTCCCCGATTTCCGATGTCTGGAAGTCCGCAGGAAGGATCCACCCGGAAGAATCAGTTTGCTTCGCCATCGGCCATGGCCCGGACAAGATCTCCTCTCCCAACAACTCCGACAAGCTTCCCCTTTTCCAAAACGGGCAAAATGTCGACTCCCGTTTTCTCAAAAATCCCGGCAAGGTCCGCAATCTGTGTTTCTGGGGCAACAGTGGGAGGATTATGTTGGTAGATATCGCCAACCTGAGTGGCCGCAAGGCGCTCAATCTCTTTTTTTAAATGAGAGGGTGGTTCCAGAAAAAGCCATGCATCAAAAAGGGAAACAGCTGTTGGGATATGTAAAGGCTTTTCATGATGGATCAGATCGTGCTCTCCAACAACACCCAAAAACCCCCCCGGTGCATTCGCCACGACAACTCCGTTGATCCGATGCAGAACAAGAAGATCTGCAAGTTCTTTCAGGGAAGCCTCCGGAGATATTGAAACCACAGCAGAAGCCATCAAATCTTTTGCGGTCAAAATGAACCCTCCTCAACGATCATCATGTGTTTTTATTTGATTCCATAGTACACCAAGGTTACCGTCTTTTCCATTGGTTCAAAAAAACAAAGATTCAGAATTCCCAATGTGACTTTTCAGAAATCGCTCCTTTTTCTCGCATATCCGGCATAGATTACGATCGCCATAATCAGTGGAATAATGAGATTGATTTCAACCGCGATGGAAAGCCCCCAATACTGTGAAACCTCACCGATAAGGGAGGGGGACAGAAGATCTCCCAGAAGATGCGAGACGAGAAGGCTCATTCCGATCAAGACTGCCGGAGAAAGTTGACTGTTCCGTGAAAGGAGAATCCAGTTCAATGGAACAAAAACAAGAAAAATTCCAGAAATGGCCAGGAGCAATCCAAGGCTGCAGACAATCAATGTATTCCCTGCAATCACGATCAGAACTCCCGCCAAGGCAGAACAAAGACCCAATAGTGTGGGCCCATGAAACGGAGTTTTCGGACGCATCCTGATTTCCCGATCAAGGAGTTTCCCCCCACCCAGCATTCCGACGATTCCTCCCAGCAAAAGCAATCCTCCGGTCAAAGACTCAATCGTCGAGATAGGAAACATTTTCACCCTGATGAAATAAAAAGTCATCCAGGCAGCCATCCCCCCGAGGACAAAGGTCACTAGCGTCTGAACCGCGAAGCTCATCAAGACCATATCTTTGTCTGCCTTGGGAAAGTTTTTCAAGAAGCTCTTCCAGAATAAAATATCTTTCAGGAAAAAAGGTGACGAAAAACTCATAGAAGCCGATTCTTCTCTGCGTAAAATAAAAAACAGGGCGAATATCAGTCCGGGAAGAACGGGAAGCAACAGAATATGCTGAACGGTCATCCTCAGAATAAAAGCTCCTCCCATCAAAAACCCCATCGCCGAACCCAACGGAATGGCAAGATAGAACCATCCCAACCTTGCACCTTTCGAAACAGACACAAAATTGTAAAGGTACACAGGACCCAGTGTTGAGAGCACCGCTTCCCCGAATCCGGTCAATGCCCTTCCGGAAAAAAGCATCCATCGAAATTCGGCCATAGAGGAAATCAGCATCCCGATCGAAAAGAGCAAGACCCCACCGCCAAGCAATTTCTCCATACGGAATCTCATCCCCCAAAAGCCGGCTACGGGAGCTGCTACAAGGTAGGCCAATGTAAAAGAGGAGGCGAGGAGACCAATAGCAGGATCACTCAATTGATAGAGATTCTTCATGGCAGGAAGAAGGGAGAGGAATAATTGACGATCCAGATAGTTAAGACAATTCGAGAAAAAAAGAAGAATGAGCAAGGAATCCTTCAGACCGAAGGTGGGAGAATGGGCTCGATGTCATTTGACATCGAATGGAAAAGGGAACGGTTCTTCAACAAATACCAGACAATCAGGATGTTGAGACAAAAGGCGGCCAATCGAAACAAGGAAAATTTTTGATCAATAGCATAAACTTCGAATGGAATCAGGGCAGATATTTCAATGATGGTCATATATTCAGCCCATCGGAATCTTCGATGCAAACCCCATGCAACAAAGTAGTTCAAGACTCCGTAACAAACGACCAGGAAAGAGGCCAATTTAAGAGCGACTGGATTAATTCTCCCTGATGCATGAATCAGATAATCAAGCCAAGGGCTATCCAGATCAATGTGCAGAGTCAATCCTGCTTTCTGGACAAGACTTGACAAATCCAGCGGCACAAGGGAAAGTCCACCGATCCCCAATGCCAGAACGAGAGATCCCTTCGCAATGCGCTCCGCAATGATGTATTTTAGAAAGAGAGGTGAAGAGGAATTGATCAGCATGAAACCATTCTATCAAAGGGTCAGTAACCTGTCGAATCAGTACTTTCGGAAAAGAGTGACTGTTTTAATGATCGTATTCATGGGCACCCTCTTTTTCGGAGCAGGAAACGGATTTGCCCAATCCCTTCAGAAAGAACTGTATATCGTATGGCCTCCACCGTCAAAAGAAAACACAAAGATGACCATTCAGGTCTTCTTCCCCCAATCTCCTGTCAATGATCAATTCTACCACATGGAAGTTGACATTGATGGAAAGGCAGTTGCAATATCCGATATATCGAGGACAAAACAGGCATCGATCGATCTGCCTCCGTTAACCTCAGGGGTCCATTCCGTCAAACTTCTCTGGCTTAACCCTTCCAAAGACCAGCGAAGTGAATATGATGGATCAATCAAGGTTCTTCCAGAAAAATAAACCTGAAGGAATATTGTTCATGAAAAGAAAATCAATTCTAGGACTGGCAGCAATAGGCCTCATCTCTTTCTTCTCGGGATGTGCTAATTCCCTTGAACCACCGGTGGTCGTCAGTGAACTCCAATTCCCAAAATCTGCACCATCTGAAAAATCTTCCCCTGAAGTTTCCGTCTGGCTTCTTCCGATCAAGGACAATGGAAGTGAAAAAAGGCTTGGAACACTTTTTCATGCCCTTGGAAGCCGGTCGCATTTGTTGGTGAAAAAATCCTTGCCGCAAAGCATTCAGGAGGAAATCGAGCGAGACTTGGTTAATGAGGGAATATCCGTACAAATGGCAAAAACATCAGACCATCCTCTGGCTGTTTCCGTTTCCATCGAAAAAATTGAAGACAGGGTCGCAGCAGCTCCCCTTAACGTCCGGCAAAAAGCTGTTGTTATCTTGAGCTACAAGATCATAACGCATTCATCTGATGGAACCACACGATCAATGTCAGGAACGATTACCCGGCACCAGTCACCAACTCCTGAGGCACTCTTCCATCGACATGCCCCTCCATCCCTGATCGGATCCATGGTAGATGATGCGATCAAAAACGAACTCATTCCAGTTATCATCCGGACAGCAAAGGAGTCTTCATGAGTCCAATCAAACCACCCATGAAAAACTCCACTGCCATAGGAGTCACAGTCCTTTTTGCATTGGTGGCGTTTGCTGTTCTTGTTTCACTTCCGACCCAAAAAGGAACCCATGAAAAAAACCAGCAAACCCAAAGACTCTTCCCTCTCGCATCCGGAAAGACCCTTTTTGAAGAATCATGCGTTCAATGCCATACTCTCCCCGTTTTCAAATCCCATACTCCAGACCAATGGAGAATCCTTGTCAAAAAAATGAACCGTTATATGGAGCAAACCGGAAAAAGCTATCTTTCAACAGATGAGGCAGACGCGGTTACCGATTATATTTTGTCTAACATGACAACAAAGAATTAAATCCGGTCATTATACTTGGAATCCATTCTCTGGAACAAAAAGAGGAAGAAGAGACTCTCTGGGGAAACCTTTCAGTCCTGCCTTTTGCTCGACGCCCTTTGAGGTGAGCAATACTTTAAAAATCCTTCCCATTTGCAGGGGGTGGATAAGGGTAGATGCTGCAAGTGCTTCCGATTCGCTCAATTGATTTTCTTCAAGAACCTGCTCAATCCCCAGGGCAATAAGGTACGACATCTGGTCACTGTATCCCTCCAGGCGATGTCCCAGCTCCAGAAGACGTTTTAATACACCGGTAAAATCAACATGTGCCGTAAGGTCAATGCTTCCCGGAGGGTGTGCCAGGACCTGGTCGATCAACTGATGGTCCTTGAACCCTCTGAGAGTTCCACGATTCCTTCTCTTTGAATATTTTTCAGAGGAACTATCACCGTAATCAATCCACAACATAAATCCCCGTCTCATTATCGAGTCCAGTTTCTCCAACATAGAAATGGCACTCAGGGAAACCTCCGTTTCACATCCATCTGGTAAACGGACACCGACCCAATTAAAATATTGCCTTATCTCGGGATTCAGAAGCGGCTTGTGTGTTTGTCTCACAACTCCATCTGTTTCTATTTCAACATAAACCTCCATAAGCTCCCCATTGATCGATTTAATCCAATGGGCAGGAAGGGCATCCAGAAATTCATTTCCCAAAATAACCCCCTCCATCTTCTCCGCTGGAAGGCTCGTTATGTCCAGCCAGACAGGAGGGTTTTTGAGAAGAAGTCCCGACAACTGTTTTTCCTGATGCTGTTTTAAAAATGGACTCGCTTCAATCATTACAGGACAAACTCGATCAAAAAGATGGGGTTCGATCAGTTTCATATAGGTTAAAATTGAGCGCATCAATGTCCCATTGCCGGGTCCTGCCTCAATCAGATAAAATTTCTCAGGATTTCCAAGATACCCGTCAAGCTCTACAACTTGCTCCGCTATCAAAAGCGAGAAAACAGGGCTGACCTCTGGAGCTGTTACAAAGTCACTTCCAGAAAAACCAATTTTTGCCCGATGTGTGTAGTATCCTATATCAGGATCAAGCAGGGACCATTCCATGTAGTCCCGAAAAGTCATCGTCCGAACAGCCATATCATCCGGCTCCATAGAGAGGTTCAATGCTTCTTATAAGACTGTTATTTTTTCTCATGCTTATTCCCGGATTATTCATTTTTCTAAAGCTGCTACGCCCAAGAACAACATACCAAACCCCTGTATTGAAAACGGCGTCGCTACAAAGAGATCCCGTTTGTGGAACCTTTGTCGACCCGGAAGCACCTTCAACCCTGAAAATGAGGTCGGAAAAAGGAACAGTCTATTTCTGCAGTTCCGATTGTCAGAAAACATATTCGGAAACTCATTGATAAAGGACTTCCATTGAATGAAGCGCAGTACGCAAACCATTCAAGAGATGCGGTCGATAAAATCCTTGGGACTCTTTCACCCGAATCTCTTCTTTTACAGAAACTCCCCAGTGATCCTAAAAACCTTGGCCTGACCCCTCCATTTTTCTTGCTGTCAATCGGAAAAGCGGCTTCCGGAATGACAGAAGCGATCGCACCCCGATGGAATATCCCTGCTGAAATGACTTTAACATTAATCCCCAAAGGATCCGCAGCACCCAGGAACTATCCGGTACTCTACGGAGAACATCCCCTTCCGGGACCTTGCAGCATTAAATCAACACAAAACATTCTTGAAAAAATCTCCACACTCCCCCCTGGGACAACACTTATTTCCGCTATCTCAGGAGGCACTTCGAGCCTCCTATCCGCACCAGTTCATCAGATCACCCTGGAAAAAAAAGTTCAAGTCATCACAACTCTCATGAAAAAAGGATTGCCTATTGATGAAATCAATCAGGTCAGATCGGCACTATCTCGCGTGAAAGGAGGAAAACTGCTGAACTTTTTCCACGGGTCAGAATCATTGACTATTGTTCTCTCCGACACACCGGGATTGCCACCGGAAACAGTCGGCTCCGGCCCCACAATTCCTACAAAACCTGAGAGAAGCAACACAGCAGGTAGAATCCTTAAATCATTAAATATTTCTGCGTCTATTCCCAGAGCATTCCGAAAGCCAAAAAACACGAAGACTCATCGTCTTTTCGTTCACGATCCACTTGTAATAGGAAATACCCGCACAGTCATTCAAAAGTCCCTACCATTTCTCCAGATACCAAATACCGATACACATATCTGGTCAGACCTTATCAAAGGGGACGCCCAGACAGTTGGGGCCATCCTTGCATCTCTCCTTGTCTACAACAGAACCGCATCTGCTCACAGTCAACTTTTTATTGGTGCAGGCGAAACAACCGTCTCACTTGGAGAGACCAACGGCAAAGGGGGACGGACACTGGAGCTTTCGCTGTCACTTGCACAAACACTCCATGATGGTGGAATACATTCATTTGTTGTTGGTGCGTTGGCAACGGACGGGAACGACGGCAACTCAGGGCTTGCAGGATGTATTATCCCAGGACACACGTTTGGAAAGATCCAGCGGTCAAAGATACAGGATTCATTATGGAACCATAACACTAAACCGATTATTCAGAAAAACGGGTGGGCTATCAAAACAGGAGTCACTGGCACGAATCTGAATGATCTTATTTGGGTTTACATCCCTGAAAATGGATAGAAAGGAAGCCCATGAAAAAAAATATTCTTTGTCTTAAAACGGCTATTCTTGTAATAGCCACATCAAGCATCCTGATCCTGTCCGAAAGCGGACACGCTTCCAGTGCTGACGGAGAGTACTCTGTTGCCTACTGGGGACAAACACATCGTCATATTGCCCTAAAGATATATCACTCGCTAACGCCTGAACAAATTCAAAAGATTTGTACTCATCCGGCGAGAAACCGATCCTTGATCAAAGACTCCTCTTTATTGAAAGAATGGACATTGTTTTATCAAGACAAAAGGGCGGCTTTTTGTAAAAGCCACCCCCAAAAAACATGGAAATTGCTGGGAGAGTCTCCCTACTTCATGCTCGCACCAAGAGACGGTGACCAGAAATAAAGAGGTGTTGGACCAAGCTTTTTAAGTTCAGGAATCAAAAGAGACGGATCTGCTACCGGTGAGCCTGCAGAACTAGATTCTCCAAACAAGCCCGTCCCTGATAAAAAGGGCTCCTGATAGCGAACAAGCTCGAACTTTCTGACATGCATGACACGCTCAAGATGTGCCACAAGATCCTCCCTGTAACCGATCCTGTCCGCGAGATGAAGCTTGATTGCCTGCCTTGCGGTATAGACTCTTCCATCCGCTATTGATTTAAGCTGATCTGGCGGAATCTGCCTGTTTTTTGAGACAACTCCCAGAAACTGGCCATAGAGGTCTGCAACCAGATCCTGAAAAATTTGCTGATCTTTTGTCGACATATGCCTGAAAGGAGATCCCATTTCCTTTTCATCGCCTGATGTAATTGACCGATCAGTTACGCCAATTTTCTTCATCAAACCGGTTACACCCACATTGAAGACAACAACTCCGATACTGCCCACGATACTCGTTGGATGAACCCATACCTCATCAGCCCCCATGGCAATGTAGTAAGCTCCTGAAGCGCCTATATCTTCAATGAGCGCAAAAACAGGTATGGGATGTCTCTGGCGGAATGAACGGATCATATGGTAGATGCGATCGGAAGCGGTCACAGATCCTCCAGGGCTATCGATGAGGAAGATGACTCCTCTGACGCTGGGATCATGTTCCGCCTTTTTCAACATTGAACGCATTGCAGTGACAGTATCTTCACGACCACCGAGGAATGGTATCCCCTTTTGAGCCCTATCCCCGATAAAGCCATCTACGGGGATCAATAACAGCTTGTCAGGAGAGCCTTTTCCCGAAACAACTTCTTCCTTTAATCCGTTACTTGGGGGAAGCAGATTCACAGTAATACAGGATGTCTGAATCAGCATTCCCAAGAAAATCAAGGATCCCAGAATTTGTTTTCTAAAGTACACATGCCCCCCTCTCCAGAAAACCTTCTGGAATCAGATTTTATATCATTAAAGCAGTTGAAGGGAAAAGGTCGTTCCCGCTCATTAGAATCCAGAATCAGCCCGAACTACCGATAGTTGGTAAACTGTAAATCGATTCCAAAATCCTTGTTTTTCAAAACCTGAATGATCTCCTGTAGATCATCTCTTGATTTTCCGGATACACGAACCATTTCTCCCTGAACCTGAGGCTGAACCTTCAACTTACTTGCCTTTATCTCCTTAACGACTTCTTTGGCAATTTCCGACGACAATCCCTGTTTAAAACGGATCCGTTGTCGTGCTGTCCCGCCCAACGCCTCCTCAACCTTTTCCTTGTCGAGGTTTTTGAGAGAGATTCCTCGTCGCAAACACTTTGAGTCCAGGATTTCATTGACAGATTTTAACTTGTGAGCATCCTTGGCTTCAAGGATCAGGTCGGACTTGTCCCACTTTACCTCAGATTTTGTATCCTTTAGATCAAATCGTGTCAGAATCTCTTTATTAGTCTGTTCAACAGCATTTTTGGCTTCCTGCATATCGACTTTGGACACAATATCAAACGATACATCTGCTGCCATGTTTCATTCTCCTTCCTTCTTGATCCATCAGCAAAGAAGACTCAGCCTCCTAATCTCTCTGAAATTGCCTGACAGAAATATATAACATCAATATGCCAAAGAACATAATAATCAATATATCCCGATAGATTGAATAATAAAATGTTCCCAGGAGAATCCCTCGCATCAAATCAACCCCATATGTCAGCGGATCCATTTGCGATAGAACAGATAGCCATATGGGCAAGTGAGTCAGTGGAAACATTGCACCGGAGAGAAAGTAGATGGGAAGAACAATAAAGTTCATAAGAACCATAAAGCCCTGGCTTGAACTCATCCGGGCCGACAGTGCAATCCCCATCGCCGTTTGAGATAGCGAAACAATAACCATCACTCCAAACATCATCAAGATCTGTCCAACAGATGGAAATACCTTTAAAAAGGGAGCCAACGCTAATAAAAACAGGCCTTGGATCAAGCTATTCGATGCGCCACCCAGAATTTTACCGATAACGACTGCTGTCCGGGAAATAGGTGCTACAAGAACTTCCTTTAAAAAACCCATTTCCCTGTCCCAGACAACCGCCATCCCGGCAAAAGAGGAAGTAAACAATATACTCATCAGAATAATACCGGGAAAGATAAAAACTTGATAATTTGACGGGGAGCCTTGAGAGAGAACGCGTCCTTTGAGCCCCCCTCCCAAAACAAAGAGAAATAATATTGGTTGAATAAAAGAACCAATAAGGCGAACTCTATCTCTCCAGAGTCTGATCACATCCCTTAACCAAAGAGTATAAATCCCCCTCAAGTCCCTTCGGAGATGGGCATAAGAGGTCATCGACTGCTCAGGTTCTGATAAAAGATCCAGAATTAAACGGGATTGATCCGGTTCATTTATCATTTTATTTACCTTTTTAAATTAAAACTTAAAAATAGTACAATTTCAATTCTGGAAGTAACCTATTATATGTTTATACTCTGCTGATCACCTGTAAGCGATATAAAAACATCGTCTAAGGTTGGAGTACCGACCGAAAAACCTGTTAGAACAGGCGGGAGACTTTGCAAAAATACTGCAGGAGATGAAACGCTTGATGGCATTGGGAACTTTAAGGTTGACTCCGTTTCCAAAGAAAAATGCCTTACATCGTAAAAAGTCAGGAGTGTATTTTTAACCTGATCCATTTTATCAGGAGGTATCTCCAGAGTCACAAGGCCTGGACCAAGGGATTGCTTCAATTTTGATGGGGTATCCATCGCGACAATCTTACCTTTGTTCATGATCGCAACACGATCTGCTCCATCAGCCTCTTCTAGATAATGAGTCGTCAATAAAATGGTCATACCCCATTCTTTGCGGGCTTCATGAATATAGTGCCAGATATCTCTCCTGCTTTTAGGATCCAAACCTATTGTAGGCTCGTCCAGTATCAAAAGAAGAGGCCGGTGCATTAATCCTCGGGCAATTTCAAGTCTTCTTTTCATTCCTCCCGAAAAGGTCCGGACCAAAGAGTTCTTTCGATCCCAAAGATCAACCATTTTTAGCAACAACTCTGACCTGCGAAGTCGATCAGCAGGAGACATGCCATACAACCTCCCATGAAAATCCATGTTTTCCTGTGCGCTCAATCGGTCATCCAAGCTTGGGTCCTGAAAAATAACTCCTATATGCTGCCTGATTTTATGAGGATCTTCCTCAACATTTATTTTATTTATAAGCACATTTCCGCTGGTTGGAGACAATATTGTCGAAAGAATTGATATTGTCGTTGTTTTTCCAGCTCCATTCGGACCAAGCAAAGAAAAGAATTCCCCTTTTTCCACTTCAAAGGAAATAGAATTCACAGCAGTAATCATCTGTCCTTTCTGGATATACTCTTTCTTAAGTTCATTGACCTGAATCATTCATTTTCCCCAAAACAGAAATCGTTTTTAAAGTCTCAAATAACAGAAAAACCCCCTTCACCACTAGGCGAAGGGGGTTTTTCTTATACGAAGGAACCCTTGTTAATTATGAAATGAGACTTTTTTAAAAGCTGAATCCGGAAAAACACCTATGTTTCCCTTCGTGATCGGGATAGGAACAGGTCTTCCCTGACTTCTTTCAACAGGAAGGTATTTTTGCGGAATCGTTATAACAGAAGGATCAACCAAACCAAGCACCCATACAGTAAGCGCTGTCGTTTGCTCGTCTGTCAGGTGAAAATTTGGCATGATCGTGGGCGGAACCTTAAATGCTGGAACACCTGGAGAGACGCGTCTTGGGTTTTTAAAATGCTCCCATTCCCACTCCCTCTCAGAACGAATACCATTTACATATTCAAACATATGGACATTGTAAAATCCCAATTCAGTTCTTGAACCAAATCCGGACAGGTCAGGGGCAAGGACACCATGCAGATTGAACTGAGCCATCATATGACAAGAACCACAACCTTTTTCCTTGATGGTTCTTTTCGCAAGGTTTAAATAAGGTGTCATGGGAGGGTTCACACCTTCGCTATAAAGATCAGTATGACATTTAGCGCAAGATGCTTCTGAAAAAGGACCCACCTTCGGCTGATAGTTCAAAGTTACGTTAAACCCGTGTGCCTCTTTGACCGTAGTTGCCATTCCATTACCATCATGGCAAACAGTACACCCAAACTTTTCAAAAGGATGTTTTGACATAAAACCTGACATATCAGGATGGGCGGTAAATGGTTCGGGCATATCTTTGAAAATGGGAATATTGATGCCCATATGGCAAGTTTGACACCTGTCAGCCTTATTCAGAATTGCATTCCAAGTCTGAACAACCTGTAATGGAGTATTTGCAATCTCTGGTTTTTTAGTCTTTGCAGCCAAGAGCTTATAGAAATGACTCTGATAGGCCATCCATTCAGGATTTGCATCCTTATACATCTCAACAGCTACCATCACTCCGACAAAAATCGTGGAGAAAAGGAACATAGCATATATTTTCATCTTCATGATCGAATTCCCCTTTCTTGATCACTGGAAGAGGAATCCTTGCGAAGAGGATGGCCTTCTGGATAGAAACTTGCCTCTTGCCATTTCTGAAACCAGATCACCAGATAATAAAAAAATGCCGTTCCAAACAATAATACAAGAGATATTCCGATTCTGTATGGAAACCCGAAAACCTGCTCTATCCAAGGAGCATCAAAGAAACTATGTATTGATCCCATTCAACCTCCCGGTGGGGCGAAGATCAGATCTCCGCCCGTATTTTACAACTTGCATGTGAAGCCTAGACCAAAAATTTGGTCAAACATTAATCCATGGGGTTACAACAATATACTTGATGTTAAAGAGAAGTCTCAAAATGATTTTCAGACCAACACCCATCATGGACAAGAAGAAAATCATGAAGGTGATATATCTTCCAGCACCCATAGAATCATAGAACTTACGCATGAAGAAATAAGGAATAAGCATTCCCACAGCAAAATATCCAAGGAAAATGATGTCGCAAAAACCCTTCGCCACATCTTTTGATACATGAAGCAGATTTACAAATACAATATGTAAAGGAACCAGGGTAACCAAAGCCGGATTCATGTGTGCAAGCTTGTCACTCCAAGGCCAATACCATTGCCAGTCTAATCCTCGAAGATAAGTACCGATCACAATGGTGATCCACCAGAGGGCGAAACCAAAAGAGTAGTTAAATACAGCAAACTTTCTTTCGGAATATGTGTAATAGCCCACACCTTTTGGGTTTGTGTCGACATAAGGGAAAATCATCAATCCGACAATAATCATTCCTGGCAAAACAACACCTGCATACCATGGATCAAAATACACGAGAATCTCCTGAAGTCCCAAAAAGTACCACGGAGCTCTCATTGGATTTGGCGTTGTCGAAGGATCCGCCAGAGATCTGAGAGGTGCATGTTCGAACTGAACCAGGAGAATTAATGCGGCCGTTACCAATAATGCACAAATAAGTTCAATCATGATCAGGTTGGGCCATGTATAGACAGTATCCTCCGGCTCCTTTCGGACAATCGGAGAGGCCCCCTTCATCAGCTCGACTAGACCGTAGGATTTCTTTGCATCCCTCGGAAATATTTCCCTTACTGCCTTGTTTTCCATAAGATTATCCTCTCCGAAACGATATTACTCTAACGGCACAGTCAAAATTCCTCACAGAAGATTTTACAAGGGCCCTGAAAAACCATCCTTCCGAATTCTCCAGAAATGGACAGCCAGAAACACTGTCACAACCAGAGGCAATACAACACAATGGAGGACATAAAAACGGATCAGAGCATTTTGACCGACTACCGTACCACCGATCATCATGAACATCAGATCATTCGTTGGATTGACACCAAGCTGGGCACCCCATGGTCCATTCTGACCGATAAATGGTGTGTAGGAAGCCATCTTGGTCCCCACTGTAACAGCCCAGTAAGCAAGCTGATCCCATGGGAGAAGATATCCGGTCCAGCTGAGGATCAGCGTATTAACCAGAAGTACGACACCAACAACCCAGTTGAACTCCCTGGGAGCCTTGTAGGCTCCGGTCAGAAACACCCTTGTCATATGCAACCAGACAAACAGAACCATTCCATGGGCTGCAAAACGATGAAGATCTCTCATTAAGTTTCCACCAAAGATCACAAACTGGATATCCTTGATGTTCTTGTACGCCAGACCGGTATAAGGAGTGTAGTAGAACATAAGCCAAATACCCGTTACCGCCAACATGATAAAGAGAAACAGGGTAATGCCTCCCAGGCAGAACGTATACCGCATACGCAAGGCACTACGCCGAACCTTTACGGGATGGATGTGAAGAAAAATATTGCTAAATACAACATAGGCCTGATTCAGCTCGTTATCAGGATATCCATGCCTGAAAACAGACTTGAACAGCTGAGTCTGAACGACTTTCTCTTTCATTTTTTCCAGCATCAAATATCCTTTCCCTTTAAAAAAGGAATGTTATTAATGTGTGCCAGCATAAACACAATCCAATCCGGAAGTTACAAGGCTAGCAAAGTAACCTGTTCGATGAGCACGATCCACCCGCTGGTGGGGCATGCTCCAACCAGAACGGATTCACTTCTTTTACTTTTTCTTTCACCCAAAGCCCTTGAGGTGTTTGAGCCGGATTCGGATCAAGTCGTATAACGGTGTTGACAACCAAGGCACCATCGACAGGATCCTTAGTGATTTGCCCTCTCCAGAGAGTTCTCGGAGCTGGACCACCTCGTACATTTCCATGCACATCATAAATGGATCCATGGCAAGGACAACGAAATCTCTTCTGATCCGGAAACCAGTTTGGAGTACAACCCAAATGGCGACAGATCGAGATCATGTTATAGATCCCTCTCATGTTTCTGACAACCCAGAAACGGCCTTTCAGCTTCCAGCGCTCATCAACGCCCAATCCATACTCTGTAACATGACCTATTTTAAAAACTGTCGGTGGCTCATAAAGGATTGGAGGAAACAAGTATTTGTATGCGGCGAAAGTCGAACCGGCCAAAGTTGCACCCACTACCCCCCAACCCGCTGCAAGCATAAACTTTCTGCGACCCTGTTCTGTTGGGCCTAATACCCCAGAATCATTGTTCTGAGATTGGTCTGCGACAATACTCATGTATGGGTTACCTCCTGTTTAATTTCCAGGTGTTCCATTGTGATTGCACCAGTTGGACACCTCTTGGCACATAGGCCACATCTGATACATCGGGCGCCATCCCAAATCATGGCAGTAGAACGGCTAAGCTCTTGAAGAACCTCCGTCTCTCCGAGGCGAGCCTTTTCGACTCCGATGAATCCGCTCAACACATCAGCAGATTTCGGAATATCAAGATCCACTTCTGACAAGGGAATCATTTTCAGCGCAAATTCTGGACATACATCAACGCATCCACCGCACATGATGCACTTTTCCCCAACAAATATGGGGTTTACATGACATGTCAAACACCTTGACGATTGAGCGCGAGCCTCTTCCTCTGTAAAAGAAAGCTCCGCAAGCTCAAAGTTTGTACGACGGAATTCCGGTTTCAATAATTGGGGATTCTGCCTTGGAATCGTGTAGTAGCCATCCACATTAAAATCGACTGGCCATACAGGAGTTGGAGCTCCTCTATGCTCAATCGCAGTCGAGACACCAAATACCGTTTTAGGAGTTTCCTTTTGACTGAGATAACGATGAACCGATGCCGCGGCAGACTGCCCAGCAGCAATCGCTTCAATAAAAATCCGTGGCCCTGTCACCACATCACCGGCAGCAAACACACCGGGAATTCCCGTGCTCATATCGCTCATATTGGCCCGAATAACTCCGTTACGACCAATAATCGAATCATGCTCACCTGATATGAAAGCCGTATCGATTGACTGTCCGATAGCCAGAACGACAGAATCGACAGGAACAACAATAAGATCTTCTTCATTGTAGACCGGACTAAAGCGACCCTGATCGTCGAAAACTGACTTCACCCCGACAACCTCAATGCCTTCGACCGATGACGTACCAACAATCCGGCGGGTCCCCTTGCGCGGCAGGAAATGTACGCCTTCATCAACGGCATCTTCAATTTCTGCATCATCAGCCGGCATTTCCGCCCAATCTTCAAGAGCGATGACACTGACAGACTCGACCCCTGGCAGACGGACTGCAGTCCTGCAGACATCCATAGCCACATTACCCGCGCCAACAACAGCGACACGCCGACCCAAAGCAACTGGTTGATGCTGGATATAAACAGATTGAAGGAATGGAAGAGCTGAATAAGTTCCCTGAAGATCTTTCCCTTCAAAGGGAATTGGCCTGGAACCCCAAGCTCCGGAGGAAATTACAACAGACTTGAAAGACTTGTATATTTCTTCAAAAGAAATATCTTTTCCAACTTTTGTGTTTAATCTGACTTCGACTCCCATACTCAGGATGGCTTCAATTTCAGCCTGAAATAAAGGCCTTGGAAGTCGGTACTCCGGGACCAGATAAAACAGACCGCCCAATTTGGAGTTGGCTTCAAATATAGTTACCCGATATCCAAGCCGGGCAAGATCATGAGCTGCGCTTAAACCTGCAGGTCCCCCACCAATAACTGCAACCTTCTCACCTGTTGCCCTCCCATACGGAACGCCTGGTGCAGTTGAATAACGAAGGGTTGCGGCAGGGTCGAGAACGGCTTCAACCCCAAATTTTTCTGTTACAAATCTCTTAAGAGCCCGGATCGATACCGGACGATCAATATTTCCCCTTGTACAGGAAGCTTCGCAGGGAGCATTACAAACCCATCCACACACAGAAGCAAATGGATTTGGCCCTCTGGCAATGGCATAGGCCTTCTCATACTCTCCCGAGCGGATGGCCTGCACGTATCCACCAGCATCCGTACCAACCGGACATGATTTCCTACAAGCCACCTGATCGGAATAGTAATTATACTCAGGAATATGGAGCTTATACTTTCCTTTCATTTATCTAACCTCCGCCCTTAGACCCCTGGGCCAGACAAGCTTATGTCGATATATGACTGGAGGAGGAGATAGTACTCCCCCCTCGGGGACAGCGCCCTTACAATTCATTTGGTAAAACTGGTGCGATTTGTCGAGCAGGATCTTCTCTATTGGCTTTTTTTAGTTCGGCGGTTATAGCACTTAAGAATGATGGAAGTCAAGGTGTCACGATAGGGAGTCAGGACACATCTTTGATCCAAGTGCTCGTCCTAATGCTCGATCTTCCAGTCCCCGCTGATTGATCAAGAGTAACATCCCTTGAATCATCCCCGTCCGATAACCAATCAGCATCTGAGCTTCTAACAGATCTCCCTATTCCTCATAATCAGAAATCAGAATTTTCTTCCGAGACCAAGATCTGGATAAAATCATGCTTCGTTTAAATGAATCCCCTTAGTGTTCTCCATATTTTCAAACCAACCTTTTGGGTTTAAGAAAGAGAGAGTTGATCTTGTAGCATGAGTATCCTATCCTTCCTCGGTCCGGGATTTGAGTCTCATCAGTCCAGATCCCGACCAAGTTTTCTGTGTCTGCCTCCATTCGCGGGAACGGACGTCGAAAGAACAGGGGAGTACCGTCTTATCATCAATATTAGCCCTACCGTTTTTTCATGATCCATCGTAGAATACTAAATCTTTTTCTTTATAGAGCCTTCCAAGTTAAATAACTTGCTCCCTGTACTTTCTTCGGAGACAAAATGATGAAAAACACTCCCATTGCGCGAGTGGGGATCCTTTGCAAACCGCACCGATCCGAGGCAATCAGGTCAATTTTAAGTGATTTATTACCTTGGCTACGATCAAGGGGTGTTACACCTATACTTGATCCGGAAGGCTCATTGCTTCTTTCTAATGAACCTTCCGGATCAAGAGAGGTCATTCGGGATGAAAGCGAAATGGTTCTCGTTTTAGGGGGAGATGGCACATTGCTTTCTGCTGCAAGATTACTTGCGGAAACACAGACCCCTATTCTTGGCGTTAATCTCGGAAATCTTGGCTTTTTAACGGAAGTACAATCTACCGAGCTTTTGGAAGTCCTCTCCCGCACACTTCAAGGAGATTACTCCATTGAAAATCGAATCATGCTTCAGGTGCGCATTTTTCGGAATCGGATAGAACAATCACATACTCATGTTTTAAATGACATTGTGATCAATAATGGATCCATTGCACGATTGATCGAGTCAGACATATATATGAATTCACAATTCGTCACATCCCTCAAAGGCGATGGGGTTATTTTCTCATCCCCAACCGGCTCAACCGCCTACTCCTTATCCGCAGGCGGTCCGATCCTTTACCCAGGAATGGATGGAATCATCATCACCCCAATTTGCCCTCATACATTGACACACAGACCAATCGTGATCCCCGGTGCCGCGACTCTTGAAATTCTTATCAAAAAAGGAGACGAATCGGTAACCGCAACGCTTGATGGTCAAGTGGGACACGCCCTGAAGGTCGGAGACATGATTGAGATCACAAGGTCACCATATCTGACCCGATTGATCGTAAATTCAGAAAGAAACTATTTTGAGGTTCTCCGGGATAAACTAAAATGGGGGGACACCTAATAGCCACATCAACTCCAGATGTTATTCCCCCTGAGCAATCTGAATTCGGCCAATATTTATCTGAGCAATATCTCAAGCACTTTTTGTTTTACGGGTTTTAAACTTAGAAGCGATCAAGACACTCAAGAGAAAGGAGTAGCGGAGGCAACGGTTGTGCAATATGGTGTTCCTTTGCTTCCGCAAAGACAATAAATGATGGAAGAATTCTCCAATCCAAAAGAACTTATTCAGGAAATACAGGAGCAATACCTTGAGACGTCAGGCTTCAAGGCAACCCTTCTAAGCGATATAGAAACAGACATTGGACCTTGCCCCTTTATTCGCCTTAAAAGAAAATCTGAAACAGGTGCGCCCAAGGTCCTTCTGTCTGCAGGGATTCATGGCGATGAGCCTGCCGGCCCCCATGCAGTTCTCTCCTTGCTCAAAAAAATTTCCGATGGAAAGATCGTCCTGCCACCTGTCAATCTCGATATTTTTCCATTGATTAATCCTTCGGGTTTCTTAAGGAAAACAAGAACCAATCAACATGGGCTCGACCTGAATAGATGTTTTGCAACAGGTCATCCCCCAAAAGAAATACGAATCATGATGAATTTTTTAAAAAATCGCGAATATGACTTGTCTGTGGAGTTCCATGAAGATATCGATACAAAAGGGTTCTACCTTTACGAACACCAGCCAGTTCATCTCGTTGGAACTGGCCCCAACGAATGGGGACAGGAGATTACAGCCCTTTTAAGAAGACAGGGATTTCCCATCAACGAAAGCCATACTATTGAGGGAATGCCTGCCCTCAATGGAGTCATCTCCCCCAAAAGAAAAAGACGGTCTTTCTTTAGACAGCATGGATGGCCACAAGCCTTTTATATGCATAAGCATGGTACCAGCAGAACGCTGACACTTGAGACACCGCCATGCCTTTCCATTGAGGACAGAACAAAAATACACATAGAAGTCTTTCGCTTTGCGCTTGAAAGATTGCAAAAGATCTTCCATGAAAAACAGGCCCAGCCTCATGCATGATCAAGGAACAGGAGGAGGCATAACAGGACTGATCAGTTGACCGATTCCCGCAACTCCATTGAGGGTTAAGGAAAAACCATATGTAGTCTGGACAGGAAGAGGCGCGGGCTCAATGACCAGAGAGTACATCAAGCCAAAACTCCAGCATGAGCCTTGATATCCGGCGGACAAGACTTCCATCTGGATTCCCCCTGCTGGACCAGGGTCAAGATCATCATAATAGGCAACCGATCCATATAGACCAAGTTTTGTAGAAACACCAATCGAAGGAACCAAAAATGTGGCACTGATTGGTTGATAATACCCTTCCGTTATCGCAAGCGGGGTAAAATAGTTCCCCACCATCGGCACAGTACCCGCCCTGTAGCTTGTTTCGCCGATCTGGAAAAGAAAATTAATTGGCTCGGGCATGACTGCAGCCTGGTTAAAGATCATTGAAAGATCCTCAGTGGGAAGAACCCTTGAGGATGTATCATAAAATGCTTCTCCGTAAAAAGAGACCGGATCAGAAGGGAGGAGATGCGCTTCCAAAAGGATTGGACTAAGTGGGCCGGACAAATTGACAAAAGGATTAGAGAGCGTTGATCCCCCGTAGAAAGTTGGCGCAGTATTTGTTGGATAAGAGTCTAGAATGGCTTCCTGTGCGACCTTGAAAGATAAAATCTCCGTCGTTCCGGATTGTCCATCATAAAAAAACCGATTTGTGATTCCGTAGTAAGCCGCATTTAATCCGGGAATATTATCAGACCATCCATTTTGGATGATTGCAGACTCATTGTTCTGTGGAGAATATTCATAGTCTCCGTTTAAGACAATCTGATGGGTAACCGTTCCGCCACCAAGATAGGACGGCAGGACAAAGTCTTTTTCGAATGCGCTCCTGACAGCAATTCCTCCGTTCGGAACCGTTTGGCTGTAGGGGCTGGGGGAAGAGTTCCCCTCACTGTAAAAAGACTGAAGGACTCCTCCATGTGGAGAAATCTCAACAGCACCATCCCCAAGGGAAAAACTTCCGCTCAAATGAGGAAACAATAACCCTCTCTGCATCAGAATCGGTCCAGCCATGAAGTCGACTCCCGACAAAAAACTGGAGAAATAGAATGGCGTTTCCCCGAGACGATAATCCATTATGGCAAAATCCCCTTGTGGAAGCTTTGACACGGTTGTGTTGGGGCCAGGGAAAATGTCTTCGTTATAAACCCCGATCAGGTTGACCTCGCTATTATCCTGATAGTAATTCGCATAAATGGACGACATCATTTGTGGATTAAAGCTTGCCGTGCTGCCAACGCTCATCAACTGGTAAAAATCCTGTGCACTGACAAAATTGATATTTCCAAGCAAGCTAAAATCCTGCCCCGAGTAGTTATAAAGATCAGTCGTCTGGGTAATGTTCGTTCGAAGACCCAGGCTGGGATCATTGACTGCCTGTTGGCTGTAAGACAAAAGAAGATTCTGGTTTTGCGAAAAAGACTGCCTGTAGGTCAGTCCCTCACCCAAACCAAAATTACTCATCTCATCCACCGTGAGCATCAAATCATAGGATGGATCAAGATCCCAAAACAGAGAATCCTGGAACACCAGTCCCTGAATCGAGTTGTAGTTTCCGAACGGCATCAGCAAACCCGTTTTTCTTGAAACAACCGGAAAAGAAAAGTAAGGCAGATAAATGGCAGGAAGGCCTTTGATATCAAGCACATCGCTTGTACTGTCAAAGTGATCACCAAGGTAGAGATCAGCGGAGCCAGTTTGCATCATCCAGCTTGGGGTTGAACCCGGAAGGCAGTTACAGGTTGTGACATTCCCGCTGACCACGTGGTAATGATCAGAAGAAAGCTTATCGATAACCTTTCCCGTAATGTGATATGTGTACTCCGCCCTCAACCCGTTCCCCGTATAAGGCTGGATGGTATCAACAGATCCATTGATCAGATGTGCTTTCCCGTTGGAAAGATTCAAGCGCAGACGTTTAGCCTTCATTTTCGTTTTTGGGGCACGAAGATGGACATGACCCGCAGCCCAGACGATATTTGTCCTCCGATTGATAATGACCTCATCCGCATTAAGGGAGATGTTTCCACGGGAAACATAAGCATGGCCTACAGCATGAATCAGATGTGTTTTTCGATTAAATCTCAAGTGATCCGCAAGGACAACGACCTTGTCCTGGGAATTGTTTTTAGAGGAAGATGTGGCTGACTCCGAGGCATTCCCCATCATTGGAAAAAAAAGAATTCCCAAACAAGAGAATGTTAAAAGAAAAGACCTGATCTTAAAAAAAGTTCTCACGATTATTTATTGTCTTCGGGAGAATGTTCCCCGACGGGGAACTCCGGAACTAATCCGGTCAAACGTTTTCTGACCGCTCCGACCAGATACAGCGATCCCGCAACCACAAGTGGCAAGGATAATGCATCAGCCCTTTCAAGCGCATCGCCAAGGATTTGATCAAGTGGTCCAGATTTCGTGGGCAGGGTCATTTTAACAGAAGATAGCCATTGCTCTAATAGCTCAGGAGCAACCGACCTGTTTGAAGGTGGATCTGTCAAAAACACAGACTCAGCTGATCCAATGAGTTTTTCCAGAACCAGCTTCCAGTTTTTGTCCTCAAGCGTGCCAAAAAGGTAAACAACTTTCTGGTCCGGAGAAAAAGCATTTCGGATTGTTTGAGCCAAAGATTCCGCTGCCTCAGGATTATGAGCTCCATCAAGATAAACTTGGGGAACATCCAGAACCTTCTCCCATCGCCCTGGGTGCACAACCTGGAGAAGAGCTTTGGAAAGAGGTTCTTCTTCCGGCAATTTCCCCAAAACATCAAGTGAAGCCAAAGCCAGGGCAATATTTCCGATCTGATAATCTGCCACAAGAGAAACAGGAAGCTCCATTGTTCCTGAAGGTCCTTTATAGATAAACATCCTTTTTGACGGACTTGCTGAAGAGACCCATCTTGCAGAAAAGTCCCTTCCCCAAAGAATGGGAATAAAGCCCAAAGTTTTAGAATGCCGAAGGAATTCCGGTAACAGATCATCAGTCAGTTTGGCTATAAAAGGTCTGCCTTCCCGACCGACAGCAACTTTTTCCGCCAGAATCTTCTGAAGAGTGTTTCCGAGTATCTGGGTATGCTCAAGAGAAACCGAAGTCAATACTGTTGCAATCGGATCAACCACCGAAGTTGCATCCCAGCGCCCGCCCATGCCTGCCTCAAGAACGGCTATCGATATTCCCGAGTTTTTAAAAAGGGTGAAGGCTGCACTGGTTATAGCCTCAAAAAAGGTGATCGGGATCGCCAAATCCCTTATGCATCGTTCAATGAAGTCCAGCACATGAAGCCAGTCAGCAACAGGAAGCATCTGTCCCTGCACCAGTACACGCTCCCGCAAATCCAATAAGTGGGGAGACGTATATAAACCCACCGAGTCTTCGTTCGCAGAGAGGACCGTTGCCAGAATCGAAGCAGTCGAACCTTTACCATTTGAACCCACAACCTGAATGGAGGGGAAAAGAAGATGGGGATTACCTGTTCGATCAAGGAGAGAGCGAACATTCTCCAGAGTTGGATGTATCCCGTGCAGGCGGAGACCATTTAAAAACTCAATGGCTCCCAATTGATCCCTGATGCTCAATCACTCACCAGGGCTTCACCCTCAGGCTCTCCCTCCGACTGACACTTGGATGTTCCTTTTTGACTGAAGTGACAAATCAGCAAAGAAAGTGTTTCCCTAAGCTTTCCTCGCTCAACAATCATATCCAAAAACCCGTGAGATAAAAGGAACTCGGCCCGCTGAAAACCTTCAGGAAGCTGCTGCTTTATTGTTTGTTCAATAACTCTTGGACCTGCAAACCCGATCAGGGATCGGGGCTCTGCAAGAATAACATCTCCCAACATTGCAAAACTGGCAGAGACGCCCCCGAAGGTCGGGTCGGTCAAAACCGAGAAAAATGGAACTGAGTTTTCATGAAGACGGGAAATGGCTGCACTGGTTTTCGCCATTTGCATAAGGGAAAAAATCCCCTCCTGCATTCTGGCCCCACCTGAAGCTGTAACCAGTATAAGAGGAACCTTCAACTCAAGCGCTCGCTCAGCTGCCCGCACAACTTTTTCCCCAACGACGGATCCCATGCTTCCACCCATGAATCCAAAAGCAAACGCTCCAAGAACGGCTGATCGACCGTTGATCTTGCAATCACCAATCCTCAAAGCCTCTGTCAGCCCTGTCTTCTTTTGAGCCAAGCGGACCCGTTCCGGATAACGCATGCTATCGGTAAACGTTAAAGGATCCAGTGGCTCAATACTTCCGGCAAACTCAATAAAGGAGTCAGGATCCGCCAGCTGGGCTATTCGCTCATCAATCGTAATAGGAAAATGGTAGTTGCACTTGGGACAAACCTTACCGGCTTTCTCAACTTCCTTCCGGTAAACGATTTGTCTGCACAAATGGCATTTGATCCAGAGACCTTCAGGAATCCGAACCTTCCGTTCACCTTCCTGAACTTCAGGGAGCTTCTTTTCAGAAGTTTTTTCTTTCGAATGAGACCTTGAAAGCCAACCCATATTATTACTCCTGATTCATTCTATTGATGACGCGAAGGAGCCGACGCCCTGGCCACCTCGCAGAATTGTCGCAACAAGCTTCCCCACTTGACCGGATCATTTTCCTCCTGAACCAGTCGTGACCCAACAATAACACCATCAGAAAACTCAAGAATTTTCTGTGCCATTTCAGGGGTCTGAATACCAAAACCGACACAAACAGGCAATTTTGTCCGCAAGCAAAGATCTCGTACTCTTTCCTCCATGGTCGAAGACAAAGTCAGTGCTTTTCCAGTCGTCCCCAACAAAGATACAAAGTAAATGAATCCATCCGCTGTTGCAAGAATTTTTTTTATACGGGGGAGACTCGTTGTTGGTGATATGAATGGAACAAGGGCCAATCCTGATGCTTTAAAAGCTTTTCTGACCTCTTTTGAGTCTTCGAAAGATAAATCCGGAATCACAGCTCCAGCAATACCTCCCACACGCTTGGCCTCACGGACAAACTCTTCGATTGTCAATGATAAAAAGAGATTGAAGTAGGTCATGATGAAAACGGGAGGTCTCTCCGAACAAGGAATTGTTCCCAGAAAAGACAGGACGCTCGAAAGAGATGTCCGATCCGAAAGAGCCCTGATAGCCGCTTTCTGGATGACCGGACCGTCCGCTGTCGGATCAGAAAAAGGGATGCCCAGCTCAACCGCCCAAACACCTGCCTTGCTGGCCTCGAGAAGGAGTGCTTTGGTCACATCAAGGTCAGGATCTCCCGCCATCAGGTATGGAATAACTTTTTTAGCAGAAGTAATCTGATTTTTTCGAGTCTGGGGTGTCATGAGAGTACTCCCCCCCGCAAACGTGCCACTTCCAGAACGTCTTTATCCCCACGGCCGGAAAGGTTGATGATCAGGGTCTTTCCTTGACCCATCTCTCTGGCCAGCCTGATACCATAAGCAATGGCATGAGAACTTTCCAGAGCAGGGATAATGCCCTCCAGACGAGAAAGAGTATCAAATGCCTGCAAAGCTTCTTCGTCACCAACCATATCAAAGTGCACTCGTCCTGTTTCAAAATAGTAGGCCAACTCTGGTCCCACAGCTGAGTAGTCAAGACCTGCGGAGACCGAATGAGTTCTCAGGATCTGGCCATCAGGATTTTGAAGGACAAACGTCTTGGAACCCTGCAAGACCCCAACTCTCCCGCCCTGAAATCGTGCAGCATGATCTCCCGGAGACAGAGATCGTCCTCCGGCTTCAATCCCATACATACGTACAGACTCATCTCCAATAAAGTGATGAAACAGTCCGAGAGAATTGCTCCCGCCACCGACGCAAGCGACAAGAGCATCTGGAAGACGGCCTTCTTTTTTCATGATTTGCTGTCGTGCCTCACGACCGATAATAGACTGGAAAGATCGAACCATCAATGGAAACGGATGCGGTCCAAACGCAGTACCCATAACGCAATGGGTTGTTAGAACAGACTGTGCCCAATCCCTCAAGGCTTCACTGATTGCATCCTTGAGCGTCTTCGTTCCGCCATCGACTTCTATGACTTTTGCTCCCAGAAGATTCATGCGGAATACATTCAGAGACTGACGCCGTGCATCTTCCGAACCCATAAAAATCTCGCAATCAAATCCATATTTCGCGGCAACTGTTGCCGTGGCTACTCCATGTTGCCCTGCCCCCGTTTCAGCAATAAGCCTCATCTTTCCCATTCTTTTCGCCAGTAGTGCCTGACCAACGGCATTATTGATCTTGTGCGCGCCAGTATGGTTGAGATCTTCCCTTTTCAGATAAATTCGGGCTCCGCCTGCATGGCGGGTCAATCCCTCAGCAAAGGTCAGGGGAGAAGGTCTGCCGACAAACTCTGTGAGAACATTCTGATATTCTTTTTGGAACGACCGGTCACTCCATGCCTTCTTGAATGATTCTTCAAGTTCATAAAGGGCTTCCATAAGTGTTTCCGAAACAAACCGGCCGCCAAATTCCCCAAAATAACCAGAATGATCCGGCAGTCGAGCTGATTCGGATACCTGTTTCCTATTTTTCAACTCATCCCCCTTGACGGATTATTTTCTGGCCTCTTCAATAAATCGGGCAACTTTTTCCAAATCCTTCCTGCCGGGCGATCGCTCCACCCCTGAAGAAACATCAACCCCAAAAGGAGAAACATCACAAATGGCCTGTCTGACCAATTCAGGATCAAGCCCTCCGGAGAGAATAAGAGGAACAGATGCTTTGATCCCGGCCAATTTCTTGAAGTCCCATACCGTTCCGGTTCCGCCCTGCGCTTTTTCTGTAAACCCCTCAACAAGAACCATATCGGCTCCCAAAGCGGGAGAAATCGTCGCGATTGACTCAGATGGGCAAACCCTTCGAACATCAATCCAGGGCACACCCATTTGATCAATTTCAATACGACCCTCTTCCGAAAGAGGGCCCCCATGCCATTGAAGCATGTCCAAAGGAACTGACTTTACTACACTATGAATAAATGCCCACTGTGGATCAACGAAAACACCCACCTTCAAAACGCCTGGAGCAACATCAGAAATGACATCAACTGCACGCTCGGGGGTCAAACTCCTTGGAGACGGTGGATAAAAAATCAAACCGATTGCATCAACGCCCATCCTGCTGATTTTCGCGGCTTCTT
This sequence comes from Leptospirillum sp., assembly GCA_027323445.1. Taxonomy (GTDB): domain Bacteria; phylum Nitrospirota; class Leptospirillia; order Leptospirillales; family Leptospirillaceae; genus Leptospirillum. The sequence continues at coordinate 26,045 of DAHWBS010000001.1, read as the reverse complement.
CAGGATCCGTCAACCCGCAGATTTTAATCCACATATGATAAAAATTCCTTCAATGCCTTCCCAGGGTGGGGTGTCATCAAAAATGACTCTCCCACAAGAACGCCATCATAACCAAGTTCCGCCATTTTCTGACAATCCTGACCGGTTTTAAGACCACTCTCAGCAATCCGGACAACATCATCAGGAATCATGCCGGCAAGCCGTTTGGAAAGATCAAGATCTATCTGTAGTGTATCAAGGTCGCGATGATTGACTCCAAGAAGCGAGCATCCGGCATCCAATGCTCTTTTAAGCTCCGTCTCCGAATGAACCTCGACAAGAGCTTCCATTCCCAAACGCTTGACCTGTTCGATTAATTTTCCAAGAGTTCTATCATCGAGAATCCGGACAATGAGTAAAACAATATCTGCACCGGCTAAAAAAGACTCATCAACCTGTCTTGGATCGATCAGAAAATCCTTTCTCAAGACCGGTAAAGAAATACCCTGCGAAGAAAAAGCGGATTTGACGGAAATAAGATCCGCAAGACTTCCTCCAAAGAAACGGCTGTCCGTTAAAACAGATATCCCTGATGCTCCGAATTGTGCATATTCCGAAGCAATGGCAACCGGATCATATTCCATCCGGATTATCCCCTTCGAGGGGGATTTGGATTTGGATTCCGCAATAACTCTAATCCCGAATCCTCTTTTTTTGCGCCAATCTGCCAGAATGCCCCGAACAAGAGGTACACTTCTTTCTGGCATTATGGCAGAACTGAAATGCCTTTCTGACAGAAGAAAAACTTCCTCTTGCTTGGCCTCCAGAATCCGGGTCAGGACTGGGTTTGGCAAAGTTCCTCCCATCGCTCAAGAAGTTGTTCTGCCCGTCTGCTCATAATGACATCACGAGCCAACTGTACCCCCTCAAGCGGACCACCCACCAGTCCGGTTATCTGAAACCCCAAGGCAGCATTTGCAAGAACGTAATCCATATACGGCCCTTCTTCCCCAGACAGAACCCTCCGGATAATAGACGCATTCTCCGAGGGATTTCCCCCGGGAATGGCGCTGACAGGAGTCATGGGAAGACCAAAATCCCGAGGCGTCAGATAGCCTTCGTGAATTTCTCCTCCCTGTCCGAGAACAAAGGTTGTCCTCCCCTCAAGGGTGACCTCATCAAGACCCTGTCCGCAAATGACAATAAACTCTCTTGAGCCATGCGCCGTTAGAAGCTGTGCCATGGGGACTACCATCGCCTCGGAAGAAACACCCAATATCTGCCTGGTCACACCGGCAGGATTGGCAAGCGGAGCAATCATGTTCAAAAGAGTTCTGATCTGGAGGGATTTTCTAAGTGGTGCCAGCCCCTTCAGGGCAGGATGATAAAGCGGTGCCCATAGAAATACGACGCCCAACTCAGAAAAAATCTCAAGAGACCTCTCAACAGACAAATCCACTCGAATTCCTATTGCTTCCAAAACATCTGCTGATCCCGACCGACTGGAAACAGCTCTCCCTCCATGCTTGACGACAGGAATACCCCCAGCTGCCAAAACAATTGCAACTGTGGTTGAAATGTTAAAAGTTCCCATTCCGTCACCACCCGTTCCGCATGTATCAAGCAAAGGCAAAGCCGTATTCGAAGGAAATGGGATCATGACCCGTTTCAAGGCATCAAGTGCCCCCGACAGCTCTGAAACAGATTCCCCTCTGTATGCCAAGGTTGCCAGAACCGCTGAAATGACCGGTTCACTCTCCTGACCAGCAACAGCATTCGTCAACCATTGATCCATCTCCAATCGAGACAAGGTTTCCCCGGATATAATTCTTTGCAATACAGTCTGCTTCATTTCCCGTGACATTCTTTGTCCGAATGAAAAGATTTAGCCATTCTGAGGAAGTTTCCCAAAAGAGATTTTCCCTCCTTTGTCAAAATGGACTCCGGGTGAAACTGTACTCCCCAAACAGGGCGACTTATGTGGCGAACACCCATTATTTCACCTTCTTCGGTCCAGGCTGTCACGAGGAGCTCCTTGGGCATGGTTTCAGGTAAAATAACCAGGGAATGGTAACGTGTCGCATCAAACGGAACAGGAAGATTCAAAAAAAGCCCTTCCCCATGATGAATAATCGGGGAAGTTTTCCCGTGCATAAGTCTGGAAGCCCGATCCACTCTTCCTCCAAAAACTTCACCAATAACCTGATGGCCCAGACAAACGCCAAAAACCGGGATAATCGATGAAAGATCAGATGCAACCTCTCGGCAAATTCCCGAATCCTTTGGGGAACCAGGACCTGGAGAAAGAACAATCCCCTCGTAGTTCCGGGACAATATCCAGTCTGAATCAACCTGATCATTCCTCACCACATCCATTTCGACCCCGAGTTCCCAAAAATACTGGACCAGGTTGAACGTGAAGGAGTCATAGTTATCGATCATCAAAAAAGCCATGAGCCCCTTTCCCCGTTCGAAATGCGTAATGCTTCCATCATTGCCGCAGCTTTTGCTGCCACTTCCTGATCTTCATTTTTGGGGATCGAGTCTGCAACAATTCCGGCTCCCGCCTGAAGAAATGCATTTTTCCCACGAATAAAAATAGACCTTATGGCAATGGCCAGATCACAGTCTCCGGAAAAAGAAATCGTACCGACCGCTCCAGCATAAGGCCCTCTCCGCATTGTCTCCAGTGACTCAATGATTTGCATTGCCCGAATTTTAGGAGCTCCAGAAAGGGTCCCAGCAGGAAAAGTTGCCCGAATGACACTAAATGCATCATTTTCATTCGAAAGAATTCCCTCTACATGAGAAACAATATGTGTTACATGAGAATATTGCTCAAGAACCATCATTTCTGGAACCCGAACACTCCCAGGCTGGCTCACCCGCCCAATGTCATTTCTTCCAAGATCGACCAGCATAACGTGCTCGGCAAGTTCCTTGGGATCCGACAAAAGCTCTTTCTGACGCAGAGCATCCTCCTGAGGAACACCTGTTCTTCTGACTGTTCCGGCAATCGGACGCACCTCGACCTTTTCTCCCTTCACCCGGACGAGAAGTTCGGGTGATGAGCCGACAATGGCCATATCTCCATCCTGAATCAGATACATATAGGGGGACGGATTGATTGAACGCAATACTCGATAAACTCTTAACGGATCCCCATCAAAATGAAAGGAGAATCTCTTCGACAGAACAATCTGAAAAATGTCCCCTGATCTAATATGTTCCTTCGCTTTCAGGACATTCTCCTCAAAAACCATGGAGCTGGGAGTTTCCGTAAACGACAGCGGATCGGACTGACTCCCGACGATCTCCCGGTCGGAGGGAGATGAAAGAGATCCTCTTAAAGCTGTCAGTCGACAGAAAGCATCATCATACAACTCATCGAGGCTGACATTCTGGGAGCGATCGATCCAGGTCAGAATCCTGATTTTTCCAAGAACATGATCAAAAACCAGAAGAAATTCAGGAAGAACGAAATAGAGATCATGAAACTCTCTTTGTGGCGGTAGTAAACTGGGCAGTTTTTCAAATTCACGAACCATATCGTAGGATAAGTATCCTACGATACCAGCCGCTAGGCCCTCAGGGAGAAGATCCGCATCAATCGACAAAGAATCCATTGCATCTTTTAAAAGTGAAAGAAGATCTCCATTCTTGTGAGAGGAAGTCCCCTGATCTGACCGGCTCAAGTCTGTGACAGAAAGTCCAATGGAAACGTCTCCCTCAAAGCGAAACAGGACACCACCACCCACATAGGAAAATCGCCCCCAACTCTCACCGCCAACAACACTTTCCAGGAGAAATCGGTGCTTTTGCGCGTCAAGAGATGCATACGCCGCGACAGGAGTTATCCTGTCTGACAAAATCTCTCCAAAAAAAGGAATAAATCTCTTTTCTGATGATAGTTTCCGGAATTGATCTTTTGAGAGGGAAAGGATCATTCTTGATCCATTTCCCTTAACCTGCGCCATAAGGTTGAGCGACCGATTTCAAGCTTCCTGGCCGCTTCTGATATATTTCCTCCAGTCATCTCCAATGTTTTACGAATCATATCATCCTTCACTTTTCGAAGCGGCTGGGAAGGCTCCATCAAAACCTCTGAAGTCCGGATTTCTCCCGGGTCCATTGTAATATCTGCAGGAAGGTGTTTCAGATCAATCAGGCCACCGGGAGATAAAAGAACAGCATGCTCAATCGCATTCTGCAGCTCCCTGATATTGCCTGGCCATGAATAGTTTAAAAGAATTCCCATGGCTTCAGAAGTCATTCCAGATATTTCCTTACCAGTCGTCAGAGAGAATTTTTCAATAAATGCGTTGATCAGAAGTGGAATATCTTCCTTGCGTTCCCTGAGTGGAACCAGAGTAATCGGGATAACGCGAAGTCGATAGTAGAGGTCCTTCCGGAACTCCCCTTTTTCCATCGCTTGCTTTAAATCCCGATTGGTTGCAGCAATGACCCGAACATCCACCTTAATGGTATGAGTTCCACCGACCCGCTCGAACTCTTCTTCCTGAAGAACCCTCAAGAGTTTCACTTGCATAGAAGGAGAGATTTCTCCAATCTCATCAAGGAACAAGGTTCCACCTGATGCGATTTCAAAACGCCCTGGGCGACTCTGTACGGCTCCTGTAAAGGCACCTTTTACATGTCCAAACAACTCTGACTCAAGAACACCTTCGGAAAGAGCTGCACAATTCAGCTTCACAAATGGTCCTTCCTTTCGGGAACTTGATTCATGAATGGCATTTGCAACAAGTTCCTTGCCTGTTCCGCTCTCGCCTTCAATCAAAATAGTGGATTTGCCATTCGAAATAATGGGCAGAATATCGTAAAGCTCCTGCATGCGCTGAGATCGACCAATGATACGGCCAAAAGAATAGCGACCCTTGATTTCCTCTTTCAATGCAAGTATCTGGGTCACATCGTGAAAGATCTCAACGCCCCCGATTAATTCTCCGTCAGGTCTTTTCAAAAGGGCCGTATTGACTCGAACGGTCCGGATTTTATGAGAGCGATCAAAGATCGTGATTTCATGATTTCTGATAGTCTCTCCCGTCGCAATGGTTTTCTCCAGCAAACATCTGGTCTGACAAGAAGACGACTTGAGAGCCTTTTGACAATCGATCTTTTTTTCCTGTCCGGGTGTAACGGAAAGCATTTCCCTTGCAGCTTTGTTCATGTAAAGAATTTTCCGGTCAAGGCCTATGGCAAGTACACCTTCTTCAAGTGATTCCAGAATAATCTCCGGATCAATCAAAGAAGCATTTTTATCTCTATCCTCGGGTGATCCGGAGTTCTCTGGAAAAGTTGGAACCAAAGAACGACCGCGAAATGGACTCATGGATAGGACTCCCCATCTGTCTTTGGAATCAAAGATAACGCCTTGTCCGGACAAGAAATCAAACAGTACCTGCAGACAATACAAGCTCCCATTATGGGCAGAACACACCTTTCTTGATTCTCTGACAAAGGCATAACAAGAACACCTGTGGGACAGATCTCCTCACACTCAAGACACTGTCGGCAAAGACTCAAGTCAAGCCTTATCGCTCCTTTTGCTACCGATGCATACTGGTGCTCGACCAATTGACTCGTCATTGATCCATTCGATTAATAGACCAGTATAAAGCAAATGCGGAGAGAGTCTTTCCATCACGAATTGCCCCGCTCACGATCGATTGTGGAATCGATGAAACAGGTAGAGAAACAATATCCAGGTCCTCATCCTCGTCAGGGGAAGGTTCCCCCTGTAGACCACCGATTGAAAGGAAAAGATGAATGCGTTCATCACAAAAACCAGGGGTCGTCATAATCGTGCCCATAAGAGACAGCTCACTCCCGAAAATTCCTGTTTCCTCTTTGAGCTCCCGAATAGCCCCGGTTCTTGGGTCTTCCCCCTGCTCCAGCTTCCCTGCAGGCAACTCAAGAACGGTCTCTGATACCGAAGGACGAAACTGTCGCACAAAAAATACATTACCATCGATAATTGGCAGAATAGCAACTCCCTCACCAAAGCAAATCGACTCATGAACCCAACCTGACTGGGCAGACCCCACTCTGGACAAGGAAACCGAAATTCTTTTTCCTGAGAATACAACAGTACGGTCATCATCCTTCGAGACGTCCCGCTCTGGGCCCGTCATGATGGGGTTCCCATTCTCTTTCGCTTTTCTCTGCCCACATACCAGAACAAGATAACAAGCGACAGGATCAGGAAGGAGCCGATTCCAGAAAGCGCTCCGATTGAAGACTTAATCCCGTAAGAGGGACTTCTGGCCGGGTTATAGATCACAAAAAGCATCGCATAAACCGAATAGGCAGTAACAATCGAACAAATAAAACAAATGAGAGTCACCCAACCAAGGCGGCGATGCACGTTCGGATTTTTTACCAGAACCCTCTCACCCTCTTTGAAATCAGTTGAAACAAACCCATTAAAAACAACGACTCCTGTCAAAACCAATGCCGCTGTTGAGACGAGCGAGTGAAAGATAATCACCGGATAATAGATCAGAAACTTCACAAAGTCCGGGCCACCAAACCCCACTATTCCCACTATGTATTGTTGCGCAATATACATCAAGAACCAGGCAGCAACCAGTACTGAAGATAAAAGCATCGTATTATGATGGCGGGTTCCTTTGTGCTTTTTGCCAAAATACCCTCCAACCGCGAGAAAACTGAAGACGATAGTCTCGCTTGTTACAGTAAGGTCCCACCAAAAATCGGCTTTCGTTCCCAAAAAGCCATGCATCTAATGCTCCTTATCAGATACTTCCAATAAACATCATGAAACAGTGTCACCACTTTCCAATGCCCGACATACAAGATACCAGATAGAAAAAGGGACAACAAAGGCAAAAAAGCCAACCATCCCAAAAAGCAGGGAAAAGCCCATGAATGCATCCGTCGGACTTTTTCCCACCAGTTTAAAAAAGGAGAAAAGGAAGTGCCCACCAAGAAGATTGGGAACCATAAAAGTATAGCCGAATCCCCAAAATGAGAAGATTGCTGTAAGGAAAGGATGCCGTTTGGCTAAGAAAGGAAGTGAGTTGATAGGCGGGGCCAAGGGTCGCTCCCTTTATGGCTTTGGCTTGTCCATGTCTCGGATTCTGGCAAACTCTCCAAGAAGATATGCGAAATCATCCTTGCTCACAGAGTTTCTCCTGATCGTAGCTTGAATTCGCCTCTTGTCAACGGTTTGTCCCCATAAACCCAAGAGCGTCCGACCGCCTTGGAATTGGAGTTTCTTTACGATCTCATCAGCATCCCCGTTTTTCCAAGTCAGGATAACCGATCGCTGTCCAATCTTGATTGATTTCAGGGAATGGGGAAAAAGCAACAGACAATGAGAACCGACAGACGTAAAACCTGAAAAAAGAGCGAGCCACAAGGAAAAGAAAAATAAATAAAATAGCGGAGAAAAATGGCCTTTCTGGTAATAATCATAGCTTAGAACGGAAGACATGAAAATAGCAGCACCATGGAACAAACCGCTCCACAAAGCTCCCCGTTTATCTGGCATCAATTCTATAATCGTCTCTGACATGACCAAACAGTATCACAATTACTGAAGAAATTCAATAAAAACAATGGCTGCAAAGCACTTTTTCGTAAAATTCAAATCAACAAATCATGACAACTTTTTTTGAAAAACCTTGGAAAACTTTTCTTCTTAAACACATTCCGCTTTCAGAAATAATCTTCATGATCCCTGAGAAATATAGACAGATGCTTCCTGTGAAAGTTCCTGCTTTTTGGGACTCACTGCAATCACATGAATCACAAAGGGATGCAATCCATCAGAAAGGCCTCCTTCTTTTGGGAAAATGGAGACAGGAATAACCTTTTTTCCACCGGCCGGAATAGTGACTTCATCGGCTCCGATCCTAATACTTTTTGCAGGAAGACCATCCTGTTCGATCTGAAATTTTTGTGGAATTGGTTTTTTGTTGGAAATAGCCAGCGAGTAACTGGTTAAATCCCCTGGATTTTGACTAAAGGTAATATGAAATGGAATGTAAGAAAAAACTCCATAAATAAAAAGTGTCAAGGGAATCATTGTAAAGCCGGCAGTCAAAGCAAAACGATTTACCGCCGGAGAAACTTTATTGATATGCTTCTTGCCATCCTTTCCCACTGAAAATCCGTCAAAATGAAATGTCAAAAGAGAAGAAACATTTTTCTTTGCTGAATAATCTTCACAGGCAACAACACACTCTCCGCAGTTGATACAACGGGTGTAATTTTTTGTATCTCTTGGATCAATGTCAACGATGCAGGACTTTACACAAAGATTGCAGCCAGTACACTCTTCCCTTCTGGCATCATCAAAAGCAACTTTCATGGTTGCTTCGCTCTTAAACATGTGCTGCCACAAAGGGTAGGGGCAGACCCAATTGCACCAGTAATGCCTGATCAGAAACAAATCAAGAACAAATAAGGCGCCGATGCCAGGAATAATAAAAAAGACTCCATGCGCGTTGGAACCTGACTTGATATCACCCCAGAGAATTTTAGGATCGACAAAATAGCCGGCAAAAACAACCCCGAGAGCAATGGACATCAGAACAATGATTGTTCCAAAAAGGATCCAGCCTGATGAGGTTGCTCTGGAACCTTTACTAAGGTCCCCTCCGATTGTTAAAGAATCCAGACCCAGGCTTTGTTTTTTCGATTTCAACACTCTGATAACGAGAAAGTCGACAAACTCGGACAGGGTATTCTGAATACAGGCCCACCCACAAAATACCATTCCCAGCATGGAATAAATCGTTGCAGCACCTGCGATCAGGAGAAGCCAGAATGGAAAAATCAGAAAAAAATCACTCCACCAGATCTGATAACCGGCCAACAAAAATCGGCCAGTTGATAAATCGACACGGAACAAACCTGTAAACGGCAGTATGGCTATTGTCGCAAGAATTGTTCCCTGAACAAGATATCTGACCTTTGTTACACGCCAGAATTTTTTTGAATTAGCCTTGGATGGATTTTTATCAATACTTGGCATTGGTATAAGTGAAGTATTTTTCACAGAAGATGACATAGCCAACCTTTCAAACAAGGAACATCAGGGCATTATTTCATGAAAATTACTCTTCCCCCTGATCATCGCCTGATTTTCCACTGGATTCAATTTCATGGCGCCAATACCAGGAAACACCCAGGTATAAAAAAAGAGGGGCCAGCACACCCAGTAAAAAAACAAGGTATGCAATCCAGGGAACCCCCAGCGTTACATGGACATACCTTGGCATATAGGCTCTGGCTTCAACCGGAAAACACACCTCAGCCCCAAAAACCAGAAAAACAAAAGAAGCAATAAGGGAACGCTCATTTCGGTTCAAGCCGATTCTCCCATGCTGACAGAAACACTCCCGTTCATTATCGCTCTTTCTTCTGCAGGAAGGCTTTTCCTGCCTTTTGCCACTTGAACAGAGTTGTAAATGTTATAGGCAAAGATAAAGTTCGCAAGAAGGACCATCATCCCAAAAACACCAACCAGTTCCATATAGGGAACTTCGACTGGTTTAATATCGGCAACACTGCCGTGCAGAAGGATCATCCCACCTTTATATCCGGCAATGGTGAAACAAAGAACCATGCCTACCAGCCCGATATTGTGGGTCCAGAAATGTATCTTCATCAGCTTGTAGCTGTAAAGGGGAGAATTATAAAGTCTTGGCACGACATAATAGATTGTTCCGAAGATTGCCATCTCCACCCATCCGAGCAAATTGATATGGGTATGACCAAGAACAATCAGGTCTGAAGGGCCTCCCGCACCAGCTTGCACAAAATTCCGGAACTGTTCCACGCCACCCATGATCGAACCCCAGGAAAAACCAATAATCGCGTACAAAAGACAAGCATAATAGAACTTCATGATGTAGTCCTTGATACCTTCTTCCCGATCCATAAGCGCTCCTTTTTCAATCATGAATGACATCCCGACAGGTGCGAAAGCCAAAGAAATCAGATGCATAATCCGGCCACGTCGGATTCCTGGCAGTAGTCCTTGCGCTGTATTGATCGCTTTTCCAGGAACCTCCACGCAAAACCTTGTAAACCTTTCCCCTGACCCTATGGAGGGTTCCTGTCGCATCCACTTTATATGCCATAAATCTGGCTTTACTGGCAGTACTTCCTGGATAGGGCTTGTAGGTAGATGAGGTCCATTCGAATACATTTCCAGCCATGTCGTAAATACCGTAAGGACTGACTCCGTCGGCGTACCTCGTCACAGATGTCGTATCACCCGCACTATAATTCGCATTTGCCCGTCGTGGATCCCAGGTATTGCCCCAGGGCCAGAGTCTTCCATCAACCCCTCGTGCCGCTTTTTCCCACTCTTCTTCTGTACAGAGTCGACTTTTCTGCCACCTTGCAAAATCTACTGCGTTTAGATAACTCACAAAAGTCACAGGATGATCGCCCTTTCCCTTGGGATAGGTCCGACCTTTCCAGCCTGGCGGAGCCAGGTAATTCGCCTGATCGATAAACTCCTTGTACTGACGATTGGTCACCAATGTTTTCATAATTGCATAAGGTGGCAAATACACCTTATGCACCGGAGTTTCATCAAAATTTGAAAAGGAATCGTCAGAACCCATGATGAAAGGACCGGCAGGAATGTAAACAAATCCCGGAGGCAGATTCACACCTTTGGGTGCAGGAATTGCCAAACTGGAGGTTGCCCCCAATTCATTTGCTGCCTTTGAAATAGGAAGCGATGCAGAGAGATGCGGCACAACCCCTCCCATAGGCCTGAAGTTTCCTGGGGCTGCCCCATGGGTGCGGATACTCGACTCGGATAATCTCTTGATGCGATTTGATGCCAGGCTCACAATCTGTATAGCTCCCGCAATCAAAATCAAAATCACCACTGTGACAGAGATCGCTTTCCATGGAAGCCTCCATGGAGACAGCTCCTGCAAAGTCAAATCATCGTCATCCATGGTTGTGACTGATGGGGGAGAAGTCTTTTTTTCCTCAGTTGCTGCTCCCGACGGGGCGATTGGGTCTGTAAAATTGCCTTCTTTACCCGTCATCGATTCAAGCCCTTTCTTTCATAGGAACTGCATCTGGAATAACGGATGCAGACTCTTTTGCAAAATAGGTCCAGAAGATATTGGCCACAAATGTCCAGTGCGCCAAGCCCATGAGAAGAGCTGAAAAGACAAAACCGATTCTATGGATCGGTTCATAATGGGCACGCGCCAGAGGATAGACAATTCCTTCATCTATCATCCGGTTACCCTCCAGAATTCCGAAGACCAAAAGCGTGACATAAAACAAAAGAACGCCGGAAACCATAAAATAGAAATTGGCCTGGCCAAGGAAAACACTTTTGATATTGCGCTTCATCATCCGGGGAATCAGATAGTAGACAACCGCCATCATGACCGACACGACCCCGCCAATAAGGTTGATGTGCGCATGTGCCAAAGGATCGACAAGGTGTCCTGCCTGACCAGTAGTATGCACCCAGTGTCGCAACCTTGGTGTTGATTGAAGGAATCCCTGAAGAGTCCCTATGAAAAGGCAGAAAACACCAAAAAGGATAAATCTAAGCCCTAAGCGATCGCTTTCTTCTACTTTCATAGCTGAGTACTCCCTTCGTTTGCTTCATTTTCTAATGTCTGGGTGGCTGTCTTTTCTTTCAGACGGAGCTTTTTTGTCTTATCGTGTTTTTTCCGGAGAAACTCACCTGCCCACCCACCAACAAATGATACTTCGGGAACGGTGATGAAAAAAATCATCATAAAGGGAGCCGTGGGAAGTCCGACAGTATGGGGGATAACCGATCTTGAAGCATTCATATAGGCCCAGAGGATATAAATCATCGGCGGGACTGCTCCCCAATACTTTCCCCATTTTCCAACCATATAACCAACATAAAAGGCAATCAGCGCCGGAACAAGAAGGTATGTCCAGAGGATTCCACCTCCGAATAGATGATGAAAGGCACCATCCGTCAGATGGAACACTGAATCTATGATCCAATAACCAAGGACCCCCAGAGTCATTGCCAGAACGACTCGGGGAGTGTAATTTTTCTCAAGATTCATCTGGACAGACCTCCATCAGACTCATTTACGGTCTTCTAATTCCTTTTCCTTCATTGCTTCAATATGGTTTTTTCGATCATCATCATCCTCCATGAAAACAAGATACTTTATATTTTCATCGAACTGGTTGTTTTTGTAAGCCCAATAAATACCAATAACAACTAAAACAAGCGATACCAATCCTGTTGCCGTCCACAGATAGGCAACAATTCCTTCAGGTAGTTTCATCTTGTGCCCTTTCTCAATTATTTTGGTGGTTTGGGATAGTTTGGAGAACCCGGAAGCGATTGGGTTGACGTCAGTAGATCCAGAAGCATCGCCTTGTCTGCTGGAGGAATATCTGAAAAATCTGTGGCGAATTTCCCATCATGCCTCGTATTGAAGAAGACTTTATGAGGATCCTTCATATAAGACTCGAGCCATTGCCGGGTTCTTTTTGTTCCCTCCCCATCAAGATCGGGACCAGCGAAATCTCCATCCCCATAAAGAACATGGCAGTTTTTACATCCATCCCTTTTAAAAATATGAAATCCAGCTTCCGTCTTTTTATTAAAAACATAAACCTCATTGGTCGTCCAAAAATTAATGATATGCATCTGTCCCAGAACGTACAGAACCATTACAACCCCAATCATAAGGGCTGTGAGCATGAAAACGACCTTTTCCCCAGTTTTCATTGGTTATGACCCCATTAAACCAGAATTTTCAAGACGAGCTGAACCACAGCAAACAACAGCACGACCGTCACTCCGATAATACTAAGGACGACGACAACCTGTTCTCCTTTTTTCAGTTTTCCAAAAGGGCCGATGATATAACGGGACATAATAAGAAAGACAAAAACAGCAGCAATCAGGAAGGTAAAAATCACAATTGAAACAGATAGCTTTATATTCATACAGGACCCTCTTACCTGTTATTTTACGGCCCATCATCTTCCCGGGTCAACAAAAAAGGCGGTCGCAAGCGAACCGCCCTGGTCCAATATGCCAGAAATAAGAAAGGCCGGATTAAGGAGACTCCGGCCTTCTCTATCACAGACAAACTACTCCGGCCGTCTCTCGTCGATAAAGAAAGAATAGATAAGAGAACAAGCCAACATCATCATTGTAATAACCCAAAATACATAAGGACTATTTAAATTCCACATATGACCCTCCCAGGAGAGTTCTCTCCAAAAAAACTCTTACAATCAGATACTCAAAATTAAAAATCTTTGGAAACCTCTGTTTTTTTCAACAAAAGGCCCATCCAGACATAAAAGAAACAGACATAAGTCGAATTAATGATGTAACCCTGATCCCACCATGGACGAGCCAAGGTTTTGGACAAATGGGCTTTCAGTACAGGTGCTCCCATAATAAGCCAATGATGTGGATGCCCTGGATACTGAGGCCTTGCTCCAAAGAGCGGGAAGGTCAGGAGCTCAGCAGTCACAACAGTCATTGTAAGGATGAGAATCAACGCTGCAGGGATGTTGTTTGTCCCTTCAAGAATTCCATCATACCTTTCGTTCAACATTTCATCAATATCAGCCATCTTTTAACTCCTTACAAGTATAATTGCAGTGAAACATCTCCGTCAATTTAAAGACGTCTATTTCAAGCTTGCCATGTAATCGGCCAGAGCGTCAAGATCCTTTTTCCGGAGATAGTTGAATGCCGGCATCATGGACTTGGGCTGAACGGCCCGTGGATTGGCATGGTGAACAAGATGCCATCCCTTGATGGGCAGACGGCTTCCTACGTGGAGAAGGTCAGGAGCCTTTCGATCCGAACCGAACACTGTCGGGCTCTCTCCCACAAAGTCGGCGGCTGTCGGAGGCGCGCCAAAATACTGCCAGTCCTGGGTCTGCTCGGGAAGCAGTGTGTGGCACCACCAGCAGCCTTCACGAATAAAAACCACTTTACCTTTTCCGATCATCGTTGGCCGGTTGTCTCCGGTCATCATCGGATCCTCAAGCGTCCATCCGCTCTCAGAGCCGTAGTCCTTCGACTTCTGAACGGCTGTTGCCGTTGGAGGAATCTTCGCCATCTGGAGGGACGGGAACAAAACAACGATCGATAACACAATCACAAAAAGGGTACCGATCATCATGGTGCCAAATTTATACTCACGATAAGCCATTCACCACTCCTCACTTTAGGTTGAGGTCAAAGCACCCAACCTGACTTGTCCAACAATTGGTTCAGGAGCCTGAGAGGACACTCCCGAAGGATCTCTTTAAAAGAGACTATTTTTTCCCTTTTGTAGGATCAAATTTTGGCTTTGCGCCAATTCCGGTCATGCACTGAATCATCAGAAGCAAACTGGTAAGGGCCGTGGCAGTTCCCATCAATGCCGCAAAAGCAGACACGCTAGTGTTTCCACCCGGAGTGGCACCGCAACAGTTGGATGAATCGGATAACTGTGCCAACGTAGAAAGAAGATCCATTGATTTCTCCTTTTCAAATTTCGAAATTTCCCAAGTTTAAACTGAAAACCCTAAAAAAGAAGGTTATGGCTCACCATAACATCCTTCAAGCTCTCAAACTCTGATCACCAGTTTTCTTCTTTGCGATGAAGCGAGCGCGCCCACAAAGAAACAGCCATTCCCGTTATAGCGGAGATGACCATAACGTCATAAACCCACTCGTAATCTCCCCGCCAGGTCGGAAAGCGATGAGCACCCAGCCATTCTTGCAAGCAAAAACCGACGACACATCCGCTGCCCACAGCAACAAATGCTCCAACCAAGGCATACGCCACAAAGCCCTTCATACTGTTTCCCATCTTGACACCCTCCGATTTTCCATGGAAACCATGGACCGGTAAACGATCCTACTATCGGATAAACTCCGAAAAATAATAGCTGAAGACCCCCACTCTGCACACAATAAACCCTTTAAAAAGAGAATATCCGGAGGGGATCGGGTGGATAATACCCCCCACATAAATACTTGTCAAGAATATATTGGGATTTCACTCCCGACCTCCCTGAACTTCATGTGAATATTCGTTTTGGACGACTCTTTTTTGATATGATTATCGCATGAAAAACTCTCCTTCCGATCTTGAGGCCTGGCATTCGCCAGAAGGCCGACGCATAAAGGACGCTGTCCTTGGAATCAATGACGGTGTGGTGACTGTCGTCAGTTTTGTCGGAGGTCTGACCGGATCCGCCCTGCCAATGCATACAATCTTTTTTTCCGGAGTAATGTCTAATATTGCAGGGTCCATCTCGATGTTTCTCGGGGGTTACATGGCTTCGAGAAGTCAACGTGATTTTTACCAGAGGGAATCCAGACGAGAATGGGACGAGATCCGTGACACACCTGAACTGGAACAAAAAGAAGTTGTCGACATTCTGCTTAAAATGCACTTCTCCCAGGAAGAAGCCTCCTTGTTTGTAAAAAGAATCACAAAAGATCCCCATCTCTGGCATTCATTCATGATGAAAGAAGAACTAGGCCTGAGTGATACTGACAGCCCTCATCCATTGAAGGATGGAGCCTGGCTTGGAACCTCTTTTCTCCTTGGGGGGACTCCGCCCCTGTTACCCTATGCCTGGGTTCATTCTCTTTCTCTGGCATTTGACCTTTCCCTCTCTCTCTCCATAGTGGTATTGGCAACCCTCGGTGTTATAAAATCCTACTACTCGAGTGAACCGGCCATTAAGGGAGCGGGAGAAATGGTTCTACTCGGTGGATCGGCTGCTTTGGCAGGTCTTTTTCTGGGGACAATTCTTCCAAAACTTTTTCATCTGTCCTGATACAAGTAGGAGATGATCATCGATGAAGCATCACTCCGCATGGATAACTCAAAAATCCTTGCAGCCACCAATAACCAATTCAAAAGGAGCCATGATCAATGGGTCGATTTCGCTATCATCTTTTTGCCTGCACAAATGACCGTCCTCCAAATCATCCAAGGGGATCCTGTGCCGCCAGGGGAATCGCTCCCCTTCTTGACGAGTTAAAAGAAGCAGTCCTTCTGAGCCCTGTCCCTGGACCCATCCGCATCAATAAAAGTGGCTGCCTCGATACATGTGAGGAAGGTCCTGTACTGGCAATTTATCCAGATGGTGTTTATTACCGGATTCAAACATCCGAAGATGTCAAAAGGATTGTTTCGGAACACCTGCAAAAGGGCCATATTGTTTCAGACCTTCAAATTGATAACCCCCCGGAATTAGGAGGAAGATCTCTTTGAGTAACCAAAATATGACTCCGGTGACGGTTTATGCACCCGCTTCGGTCGGCAATATCGGTCCAGGATTTGATACCCTCGGGATGGCTGTAACCGGAATGGGCGACCAAATCACCGGATACCTCGAAGACAGTCAAGCCGGAGACAGAATTCTATCGATTTCGGGAGCATGGAGCGATTTACCAATGGACCCGGGACAGAACACCGCAACGATCGCTGCCAGAATCATCCTTGATAAAGCAGGATTGGCCAATAAAGATCTGGTCATGGCAATCGAAAAAGGAGTTCCTGGGTCGGGGCTTGGCTCTAGTGCAGCATCAGCCGTCGGTGGAGCCTTTTTGGGCAATGTTCTCGCGGGCAACCTTTTCTCGGAACAGGATATTCTGGAGGCAGCAGCCAATGCCGAAAGTCGGGTCAGCGGTGGTTACTTTCTGGATAATGTATCGGCTTGCCTCTACGGTGGAGTCACTGTCTCTATTTCAAGTCTGAAGAGATCTTTCCGATTTGGAGCCATTAACGGGATTCACCTTTTATTTATCGTTCCCAGAGAACTTCTGAAAACAGCCGAGTCAAGAAAGGCTATTCCGGAAAAAGTTCCTTTTGCTTCCTCAGTTGAGGCCATCATGAGAACGGCCGGCATTCTGACTGCAGTATCTTCAAACAACCCGGAGCTCTTCTGTGAAATGGTCAATGACCCACTCGTCTCTCCCTATAGAGGTCCACTGATACCCCTCTATTCCTCAATCCGGGAAACGGCCCTTGAAGCCGGGGCATCAAATCTCGTCATATCAGGCGCGGGATCAACAATGGTAGCCCTTTCCCCCCGACAGAATGTGATTCAGAAAGTTCAAGGCGCCATGGAAACGTTTCTGAACAATCAGGAGTATTCAGCTGTCCTGATTCCATCAACCATTGATTCCAAAGGAGCCAGAATTGTCAATCGCCCCTCCAGTTTATGACATTCGAATCTCTTATGATGACAATTACAAAAATGGTCCGGTCTTTGGGATTGAACCGCCACCACTGCAGGATACCCACCAGTTGGTTTCATTTCTTGGCATTCCTTGCCGGTCCAGAATCGGAATTCCTGCAGGACCGCTTCTCAGCTCCAGATGGATCGAGTTCTATTCAAAAATGGGATTTGACATTCTGACCTACAAAACAGTCAGGAGTCACAGCCATCCCTCCTATCAGAACCCCAATTGCCTCTATGTCCCATTCAACCGCCCGTTCAAGACAGAAGATCTCCAGTCCCCCCTGATTGCTACGCTGGATTTTCATCCTCAGTCAATGAACTCCGTAACCATCACAAACTCCTTTGGAATGCCCAGCCAAGCGCCTTCCGTCTGGATTCCAGACATCGGGAAAGCAGTCAAATCCATTGCGGAAAATCAGGTTTTGGTTGTTTCCGTTGTTGGTATCGAACAGCCGGAATGCTCTATGCCAGAAGACTTCGCCAGAACTGCAAAGATCGCAAAAGAAGCGGGGGCAATGGCCATTGAGGTAAATTTCTCATGCCCCAATGTCAAAGGAAAGGAAGGTCAACTCTATCAAAGTCCTGAATCCAGCATGAAGGTTCTCTCCATGGTCAGGAAAGCCATCGGAGAAACACCGCTGATCATGAAGGTAGGACTGATATCTGATCCTGATCTTGCCAAAAAACTGCTGGAACAAACATCTCCCTATATACAGGGGATAGGAGCCATAAATACCGTTTCAGCCACAATTATCAACTCAAACGGGCAACCAGCCCTTCCCGGGGCTGGAAGGGAACGGTCGGGTCTTTGCGGGGCAGGAATCAGGGACCTAGCACTTCAAACGATAGGGATTCTGAGAAAAGTCATTGACGATGGAAAAATGAAAGTCGAACTCATCGGAGTTGGCGGATATAACACACCCGAAGACTACACTCTATTCCGCAACGAGGGTGCCGACTTTGTAATGTCCGCCACCGGGGCCATGTGGGATCCCTATCTCGCCTACGTAACAAAACAAAGAAATATTCCCTAGTCCTCCAGAGAAGGGGAGAGTACATCCGGCGGATCAGCAAAATATTGATCCACCTCACATTGATAGGTATTGAGGGGATCAAGCATGTACAGCACCTCCCCTTCATTAACCTGAATACCAAACCACTGGATTATGTAGGATAAATCATTCTCTTCCAAAATATGGTTTACGGCCATCGAACGCCCGTACGCTCTTGTAAAGCTTGGAGGTTTGACTATACCATCTGAGATTTGCCTGTCAGAAATCAGTCGACGATGACGGCCCTCCTGCTCAAGAATCCGAAACAGCCCTTTTTCGGGATGAATGTTGTGATATTCCAGGTCCAGGCTTTCCAGCCATGGATCACTCCACTCAAGACCTTCCTCTTCCCTGAACTGATCCAGCAACATAAACTTGGCAGCCCAGTCAACACGATCAGCAACCTTTGAAGGGTCCTTCTTTCCAAGATCAGAAAGAAGGGCCGCCCACTCTGAAATAACCCAATCAGTTTCCTCATCCCTTCCACGATAATTTCGATCCGCTGCTTCAAGGAACATCCACTGCAAATCCGTCGCTGTCAGCATCTTTCCATCATTGTCCATAATCCTCCATCCCATTGATATATCATGGGAAATCGAGTGATTAGCCCGAACTGGATCAATGATCCCGATAGAAGGAGAAAGCTCCTCTTCAATGAGGGAAAGTGCCAAACGGGTTGTCCCGAACTTCATCGCCGTAGCAAACTGGGACATATTGGAATCTCCCATCAACAGATGCATGCGACGGAAAAGGGCCGGATCCGCCAAAGGCTCGTCTCGGGTATTAACAATCGACCGGTTCATCTGAACCCATTGATAAAACTTGTTCACAACATAATCAGCTCTTTGGGAGATCTGAAAGGTAACAGGCTTGTCCGTTGGTGGAAAGGTGATAAGGCTCTCATTCAGGTTGGCAGAACCAACTCGCCCGGCTCCAGTAAAGATCTGTCTTGTTACAAGAAACGCCACTAAAGGCTCCATTCCCCTTTCTGTAAAAGGAAACTGGCGTGATACAAGATAGTTTTCATGGGAACCAAATGTTGCAAGGGTTTGGTGGTCTATATTGTTTTTGATCAGGGAGATCTCAGAGGTTAAACCGAGTTCGTCGATTGCATCCTGAAGAATTTTGTCTCCGGCCCTGTCAACCAAAACAAGATCGAGGAGATCCAGCGCTTCAGGAGAGGCATACTCCAGATGACCCATATCAACATAAAGCCTTCCTGCGTTTCGCAGAAACCCGCCATTCCCAACGGGCTCATCATAAGCCCTTTGATGCTGATCGATTGCACCAAAGCGTCGAGTGTGGAAGATATGATCTCTCAAGCGCTGAAAAATCTCTTCCTGTCGAAAAAGATCCCTTACAGAACCGGGATCCCGGTTCAACAGTGCCCCATACTCCGTTTCAAGTCCTATGATGGAACGCAATGGCAACCCCCCTCCTCCATGGAACGGATGATCAAGCGTTATCAGGCAATGGGAGCCGCGTCATTAAACCATTTTGACGACCCAGAAGTTGAATATCAGGCTCTCTTTCCGACAAAAACTGCTCTTTTTTCTGTCTATAGAGGTCCGCATCAAGGATCTTCCCGTCCGTATCAATCCCCATATCTTCGAAATCCGAACTTCCGGAAAGACAAGCATGGATCAATAGAGGGAGAGCCTCTTTACTCGAAAGCATGGTAGATGGAAGAAGTTTTCGGATACGGTCTGACACATCTTCCGTATTTGATATGACCGCAGAGCTTTTAGTCGGTTGAACCTGACCATCAAAATCCAGAACAAGGAAGCAATCCTCTTTAGGAGATTCGCCGGCCTGAACGAAAATCCCCCTGTAAATCATGGGAGAGGACATGACATCCTCAAACGCCGATTTCAGCTTCGGAGAAATAGTAAACATCGTCAGTCTCCGAATCGAGACATCTTTTGATGACCGGGCAAATCCTTCAAGGTGAGCGGTATTGATAGCTGCCATTCTTATCAGTTCTATATCTGCAGGGTGTCCGATTGCACCCATTGCCATTCGATCATAAACCTCAAAAATCTTCGAGGTCTGGCGAAAAAAAGAAACCAACAAAATTCCTTCATCCACAGTAACAGCCACGACCGGAGATGATCGCTTCAGCTGTTCTTCAATATAGTCCCTGCGTTGATTGATCGCATCGACCCAGCGATAAGGTTCATCAAACACCCCGAACCTCCGTTTCCATCATCTCTCTCAGGAGGTCTTCTCCCACTGTTTCGACTCCTTCACCAGATACCAGCTTTATAACGGGGTAAATTCTGTCACCAGCTTGAATCCCTCCTGTGGCTGAATCAAAATAGGATGCTGTTTCCAGAAGCCTCAGAGAGAGGAGAATCGCGTCCTTTTTTGAAATAGAGGAAAGCCCGCTGGGGTTCCCCCATCGATCAAGAAATCTCAGAATACCCTGAACCTCAAGAGAGCCCGATCCCCCCACGGCGAAAGGGGTTCCTTCAAAATGGGCCCCAAGAATATCGTAAAAATAAATTTTAGGCGCATTGGATTCCGGATCAAGGGTAATAAACAAAGGAACAACGCCACCGACTCCGTTCATCGCCATGGGAAGATTTTCCTTCAGAAGCTGGGCGAGAAGCCGCAAGCGTCCTTCAAGAGACATTTCGTCTAGTTGGGTCCGCCGATAGTATCGAAAAGAGTGGTCCAAAACCCTTGCCATCTCTATGGCCTGAGCTGGAGAGCCCGAAATAGCAAGAACCGAGCGACCATCAATCTCAATGACCTTCTCGACCCGATTGGCCATGATTCTATTGCCGGCTGTAGCCCGTCGGTCACCTGCAACAAGAACCCCACCACAAAAGTGAAAGGCCAGAATTGTTGTCGCCTGGATCTCCTGAACTTTTCCCGCAGACAACTCTCCAATGGGTAGAGATGAATAAGATCCAGACTCTTGTTTCAAAAGATCAAGAAAAGAGCCGGATGCTCCCTTGATGGATTCGCCTGTTTTCATTGTCCGGTCCTTTGACGGTATCGCTCCGATTGGTTGGGATCCACTTTCTTCATTCTTTCACGCAGCCGGTCAACCCCCTCACGAGCACCATCCGGTTTTCTGGGGGTTGGAGCTTCTTGTTTATTTTCTCGTCTGCCAGGTGATGCAGGAGAAACGGGTTGGTCCGGAAAGGCAATGATGAATGCACCTGATGAACTTTTTTCAGTAAACATCCTGAACCCTCCTCAAAAATCAGATTTTAACAACCAGAGTTCCATTTCTCTCTAAAAGAGAGAAGAAAGTTCCCCTGGACCCTTTAGACTCCTGACCTTCTTTTCAAGTAAATCCATTTCTTCAGATGTTTCCTTGAGAAAAAGTGGGAGATCGATTAGCGATCCATCCTGAAAACGGATCCTTTCCCATCCAGCTTCCGAGATCATCCCGGCAAAATGGGAGAGGATAGCACTTCTGACCCTGGACCTCCCCTGACTGGGGGGGCTATTGATGGCTCTCACAACATCCGCTTCCGTTGTCAAACGACGAATGGCCCCGGATGCCTCCATCTCCCAGAAAAGCCCTTCCTCGGGATCCAGATCGTGATAGGCAAGATCCAGACTTTGCAGCCATGGATCATTCTGCGCCAACGACTGTTCCTGCCTGAAAGAATCAAAGAGTTCCTTCTTGGCAATCCAGTCGACCCTATCCGACAAAAGAGAGGGGTCTTTCCGAAAATCTTCCAGCGCCAAGGACCACTCCTTCAGGACCCAGGAACTCTCCTTATCTATATGGGAGAAACCCTGACAAACATGCAGGTAGGACTCAAGAATCTCCAATGCGTACATTTCGGTCCCATTTTTCATCGAAACAGGATTTTGATCATAAAGGCTTCTGGAAATTTCCCTTATCGCAAGCAATGGATCCTCCATGGCAACTCCCGCAACAGAAATATCCCGAAGAAGCAACCCGAGAACAAGCTTTGTCATCCCGACCTTCATTGCGGTCTGCCATTCAGACATATTGGCATCCCCAGAAATCAGATGGAGTCTTCGGTATGAAGATGTTCTTGCGTGGGGTTCATCCCGGCTGTTGACGAGAGGGCGATTATGCATCGTATCGACACCGATCAATGCTTCCATAAAATCTGCCCTCTGCGAAATCTGGTAGCGGATCTCTCCAGAACGTTCAGAAGACTCGGTCGCATATTTCCCTGCGCCAAGCAGAATTATTCTGGCAACCAGATACGGCAGAAGGTGGGAAACAATCTTTTCAAACGGAATCTCCCGGGGAAGAAGATAGTTTTCATGACAACCATAACTGTGGCCATGGTAGTCGGTATTGTTTCTGTAAAGAGAAATCCTGCCACCGGGAGCAATCCTTCCTTCCCTGTTTTTTTTTGCCATCCGCATGACCGAAATACCTGCCCGGTCCTGGACAAGAAGATCAAAAAGACCATGACATTCAGGCGTTGAGTACTCGGGGTGAGTATGATCGTTATAAAATCGGGCTCCATTTGGGAGAATCCGGTCACTTTTCATCTCCCGGAACGAAAAGAATCGTTGGTGATCTGATCTGGTAAACTCCTGCTCTTCAAGATCCTGTGCCAATCCTTCAGCATGAAAACCGCGGGCATCCATCGAAGGATCCTCCTCGGAATAGTTCCACTTCAGAGATTCAGGCCCCTCGTAAGAACGAATCAGCTCCATCGACTCAATGACAGGATCTGAACTTTCAGTATCGCTCCGGACAATTCCGTATTCCGTCTCGATTCCGGCAATAACAGGAAAAGAAGAGTCCATCATTCAATCTGTCGTCGTTCAAGAAACGAACGCTCTTTCTCTCCCGGACGAATCCGGCGAATATCCACGACATCCCTCGACGGAAGATCGAGCAGATTCAGCCAATCTCTTGCCACATCTGAGTCCGGTAAAATGTCACCTTCCTCAAACTCCTTTGAAATCGCATCCCAGAGATCCTCGTTGCGTATTCCGGAGACCTTTTCAGGATTTGATAGCTCACGCAGAAGAGCTTTCTCCTTTGCCCTGTCAAACACGGAAACAAGGATCGCTCCCGAAAGGAAAGATTTTCGGTAAAGAGTTTCCCTCCGTCCGGAACGAAAGAAGAGATCCATTACGGCATTTTCCTGACTTGATGCGTAAACCCTGTCAAGAAAAGCCGAGAGCATCAGTTCCCTTTTCTTTTCATCAAGGACAATTGAATCTTCGACCGTTGGAATTGAAGGAGGAATAGCAAGGGACAGTATCTCAAATGCCGCATCCCTGTCCGGACGCAGAACACGAATCTTCCGGTCAATGCGCCCCGGACGCAGGATGGCCGGATCAATGATCTCCGGACGATTCGTAGCGAGAATAACCATAAATCCGGCTTGGGAAGATAACCCATCCATTTCGGCACAAAACATTGGAACAATTGTGTTATGAATATTAAAAGCCCTGGATGACTTTCTGGTTCCCAGAATCGCTTCAGCCTCATCGATAAAAAGAACCGGAAACTCTCCCCTCAAACGAGATTCTCTCCCCTGGGCAAACAGCTCCCTGACGATTCGCTCAGATTCTCCAAGCCACATATTGAATATCTCAGGACCCTTCACATGAAAGAAAGTTCCTTTGATTTCCCTGCCCTCTTTTTTTGACATCTCTCCGGCAATATAGTTGGCTGTAGCCTTTCCAATCAGCGTCTTTCCACACCCGGGAGGACCATAAAGGAGAAATCCCTTGGGAGACTTGAAGTGATATTTTTGAAAAAGGTCTGGATGAAGAACCGGATTCAGGATCGCTTTCTGAATTTCCAGCAGGGCCTCCTTCTGACCACCAACATCAGACCAGGAAACATCAGCGACCTCCTTGATCAGATAAGGACTGTCCTGAGAAGAAACCTTTTCGAGCGCCAGCCTTGAGGATGGATCCAGGCGAACCGAATCACCTGGAGCGATTGGCTCCTTCAGAAGCTTCTCGCCTCTCCCCAGGACCATTGAACCCATCCCTGCCCCCATTGAGCGATCCTGACCAATTTCAAGACGGCCATCCGGCAGAATTTTTTCAACTCTTGTAACCGGCCCGTGCATATCTGCCTCCAGGACACCAACCAGAGACATTGCTTCATTGAGGCGAACCCGCATCCCGGGATGACAGGAGGAGGGCTCAATTCTGGGATCAAGAGCCGCATGATAATCACCGCCTCCAACCGATACCCAGACAAAACCATCCTCCATCACTTCAATCAAAGTCCCTATCCTGAAAGCGGGACTCGTAACCTTTTCAATAACTTCGTTCATTTTTTCATGCTCAGAAAGAAGGCGCCCCCATTCAACCTCCGCCTCATAAAGATTTTTCTTGAAACTGAAAAGCGCCTTGCGAACTCCATCCTGGTCATCCAGATTTTTGCCAATCCGGTCAACACTATCAATCATAGACCTGAAACGGGTTTCCACATTATCTTTCTCAGCACTTCCTGAAGGATTGCGCGTGGAGGAATGATCGGAATGGGACTGATGCTCTGGGGGAGACAGTGAACCGTGATCACTCATCGGGAAGGACTCCTTATGTCAGCAGGGGGAGAAAGAGGGATCTGATACCATGCAGTTTTAGTCTAAGAGTCATACAAACACCAAGTCAATCGATCAACACAAAAACATGAGAGCCCAAAATGAAGGAAAGGTTTTTCAGGAGGTGAAATCACTAAAATACTTACTCAGTTTTAAGCCCTGGGCACTATAATTCGAACCAATAGCCTGACCATAAATCTTATCCGGTGGACAATTCATCCGTTCATAACGCAACCGGAAAATCCTTTGGCCGTCGAGGATCCTGAATGGAACATCATGAGGTCTCACCTCAAGGACAGCTTTTGCCCCCTCTTCCGAAAAACCAAAACCGGGATCAAAAAAACCCGCATAATGAGTTCTTAGCTCCCCCGACTGGGCATCGAACTCCAGCATTTCGGCAGCATAGTTTTTCGGAATTTTCAGTCTGGATCGGGATGCAAACAGATAAAACTCCTCGGGTTCCAGGATCAGAGCCCCTCCTGAAGGAGTTTTTATAGGCTCCCAAAAGGCCTCGGGAGAAAGAGGCACAGAGGAGGAGAGATCCAGTATCCCCGAACTTTTCCTCGCCCGATAACCAATAACGTCTCCATCAGAAAGGTCTACCCCCAGGACAAGCCCATCCTGAAGCCCTCCTTCCTCCTCATCCGAATAGAGTGCATATTTTTTGTGAAGAAGGGAAAGATCCTCGTCCGACAAAATATCTCTTGAAGAAAAAAGCCTCAATTGGGAAAGACAAAGACCTGAAGAAATCCTCAAGGGGAATGAGCGTGAAAAAAGCTCCAGATAAAGGGCCCCCTTATACCCGTATGGAACATCATCAAATCGATGGCCGTTCTCAGTCAGGACACGGGTAAAAACATCAATCCGGCCGGTTGAGCTTTTTGGATTGGACTTTCCTCCGATAGTGGCAGGAAGGGAGAGAAATTCGTCAAGCGGTATAATATAGACCGCTCCGGGCTCAATGTAAGGATGTGAATTCAGGTCAATCTGGTAGAGGGTCATCTCCGGAAGAAGTTTTTGAACAGTCTCCCCCTGGGGAAGAAAACTGCTTCGAACCCGATAGGCAATCGATCCCAGACGCAGATCAAGAGATGCGGGCTGAACTTCGAACATCTGATAACACCTTGACTGAATATAACCTTCCGAAACGAGCCCGATGATTTCCTTATCGCTTAATGTTCCCAAAAAAAATCCTCCGATCGATCGAGATCTTCCCTTAATTTATCCAGCAGGTCCCCCTCCT